>JALQWJ010000016.1 GCA_023258775.1 Burkholderiaceae bacterium
CACAGCCTATCAAAGGCTACCTATAATCGGATTGTGAACAAAGCACCATTGCCCCACCCCGTTGCGCTTGCGAGCACGCCCTCGGAGCGCTTCGAATGCATTGCTGCCGACTTGAGATCGCTCAATGAGGTCATTCGCGAGCGCCTGCATTCAGAGGTGGCGCTTATTCAGACGGTTGCCGAATACATTATCGCTGCGGGTGGCAAACGGCTTCGCCCGGTCATACTTTGCCTTGTCAGCCGCGCACTTCGTCAGGATGCACCGCCTGACCGCCATGCGCTTTTGCTCGCCGCTGTTGTCGAGTTCATCCATACGGCGACGCTGCTTCATGATGATGTTGTTGATGAATCCGACCTGAGGCGGGGGCGAAAGACCGCCAATGCCGTCTTTGGCAATGCCGCATCAGTGCTTGTAGGCGATTTTCTTTATTCCAGATCGTTCCAAATGATGGTTGAACCTGGATTGATGCGGGTTATGCAGGTTCTTGCCGATGCGACCAACACGATCGCAGAAGGCGAAGTCTTGCAATTGTTGAATATCCGCGACCCAGAAGTCGATCAAACCCGGTACTTAAAAGTTATTCGGTACAAGACAGCCCGGCTTTTTGAAGCATCGGCGCAACTCGCAGCCATTCTCAGTCAGTCGCCAGCGGGCGTTGAACTTGCATGCGCTGAGTTTGGTGGCCGCTTGGGTACGGCATTTCAACTGATTGACGATGTACTCGACTACGAAGGCGAGGCGGCCCAAACCGGCAAGAACATCGGTGATGACCTCAGGGAAGGCAAACCAACCCTGCCCCTAATCTATCTGCTTCAACACGGCACCCTGTCCCAGCGAGATTTAGTCCGTAAGGCAATCGAATCGGGTGGCGTGGACCAGGATCACCGCGATTTCCAAACCATCTTAGACGCCGTTCACAGCAGCGGGGCACTCGCATTCACGCGCCAGCAGGCCCATCTCGAAGCATCGGCAGCGCGCCAGGCGATAAGCCTCCTACCTCAGGGCGACGCGCAGCGCGCCTTACTTGCCCTAACCGAATACGCCACCGATCGAAGTCATTAAATACACGCTCTCATTGAGCCAATATTTCGCATCCAGCCAGGTTTTTTTGTAAGGTACTTGCATTCTCTAGGGCGAGCCCTTACACTATACTTATGAAATTGTCTCCATCAACGCCCGGCGTCTCAACCACCAGCCACGGTAGTGCTGCTGAAAGCACCAAAGATTCGGCAGGAATTCCGCGTGCTTCGGAGCCTGCGAAGTCTGCGTCCGCCTTAGTAACCGGGGTTTCCGCTCAGGTTGACTTGCGGTCGAGCAGAATTAACGATTTCTCCGACGCCGCCTGGATCAACGAACCCCCAGCACTTGACACTGCAATGCTCGACCAAATCAAGTCAGCAATTCGCGAGGGGCGTTTCGTGATCAACGAGCAAGCAATTGCGCGGGCCCTTAGCGAAGACGCTAGTCGCTAGTCGCTAGACGCGTCAGTCAGTGTCGACTGACTTTCTTTGAAGTGGTTCACCCCGAACATAGCTGTTTCCATCAGCGACGGTCTACCGAAGCATACATCACCATGCTCTGCAGGTCCGGGTTTGACAGCCAGCTTTTCGCCGTAAATGGCCTTAAAGCTTGAAGGGTTGAAACAGCTACTTTTGTCGCCAATTACAAGGTGAGCCCGTCGATACGGCACTTGTTTTGGAGAAATGGCTATGCAAATTGATTCACTCTCAACCGACCTGGTGGAAAAGGCCTTTCAGTTTATCGCCAACCCACATACGCAAACCCTTCCGAGCGAGTTGCAACATTTGCAACCGGGCCACTGGCAGGCTCTCAGTCATTTGCTTGCCGCGATATACGCTGAAAAAGAGGTACGACTGCTCAATTAAAGCGGTGATACTGCTCAATTAAAGCGCTACGATTGCTCAATTAAAACCGTGCGACTGCTCAATCGCTTGCACCTGCCAACAAACAACCGTAGTGATACCAAGCAGCAAGCCTTATAGGCGGAATGCCGCCCGCTCAGCCTGGTCGATCTGCTGCGTCAGGGCAAGTTCCCAGGCGAGATACTGACGTGCCGCATCGAGATTGCCATCATGGCGATCATGCGTAAAAAACAAATAATCAATACAGTCCGAATCGCTTGGCTGCGATGCACTTTGCATGAGCCTTAGACCAGATGCTTCCCAATGCGCCGGGCCCTCGGTACAAACGAAGATCAACGGATCTCGCTTGCGGGCAGCAAACCAGGCTTCACACTCCAGTGCTGCAAGTTCTGCAACACCAAGATCCTCGGCAAGCAAGATCACTTCGGCAGGCGCTTGTACCAATGTTTCAAGCAGGCTTTCTAACCGTGGCCGAATCGACCAGACCGCCTGACTTAAGTGCGCGCGACGAAAACTCATCGATGGCCGCACATCTATAAGCAGCAAACGATCCCTGGGTTCGGACAGCAGGCGATCGGCGAGCGTCTGGCTATTGATCAGGCGCTGAGCTTGCGCAATAGTCCTTGCCTTGATTGAGCTGTACGTGTCGCCCAGAGTCAAGACCTTTGACTTCATCTCAACTTGCATATCGATCGAGTCATACTCACGAGATTGCGTCAAAACATCGGGCTTTAGGAAACGCTCGGCATTCTTTAGGACATAAACATCCCAACCAAGCAAATGAAGCCAACAGGCCACAACCTTGGCGCGCAGATTGTCGCTGTCATAAAGAACGAGTCTTGCGCCACGCACGGCAATGAATTGGTCAGTCGCCTGAATCAGCTGCCCGCCTGGCGTATGCAGCGCATCTGCAAGCCGGCCTTGGGCAAACTCCTCTGCGGTTCTAACATCACAAAGCAGGGTCGTACGCGAGGAGTCCTTTTGCATCACGAAGAACTGGTTCATGTCGATGCTAACAATACCGAGTTGCTCAGACCAGACCTTTGCTGCCGCTACCCGAGGCGCTTGTGGTGATGGTATCGGCAGGGCCGCAAATCGATGGTCAGGACCATGTTCGAGCGCAAACCCGGCAAGCGCCCAACCTTGGGTACCATTTTCCAATGCATAGACAGGATTAGGAAGACCAAGCTTAATCAAGGTTTGAGCGCCGATAATACTTCTTGTCCGACCGGCACAATGCAGCACAACTGTCGTCTTAGGGTCTGGAACAATCTCGTGAATGCGCAGCGCAAGTTCGCCATTGGGACAGCAACGTGCACCGGGAATATGCATCTTCTGGTGTTCTGATAATGGTCTGCCGTCGATCACCACCATGGACTCGCCCGAAGCCAGTCGCGCGTGGAGATCGCGCGCAGACAGATGGGGAGTCTGGAAAACCGCCTCGGCGATTTCGCCAAACGCTTTGCTCGGCACATTGACCCCTGCAAAGCATTGATAGCCCGCGGCCTGCCATGCCTCGATACCGCCATCAAGTATCAGAACATCGTGATAGCCCACTGCAAGCATTCGAAGGCGAGCACGTTCTGCAACCCTTGCTGAAGCCTCATCGACCAACACAACCTGAACCGTCTTGCGCGGCACAAGGCGCGCAAGTTCTAACTCAAGTCGACTGTAGGGCATTGATACGGCGTAAAACAAATGTCCCTCGCCATACTGGCCGTGCTCGCGGACATCGATCAAGGCCAACTCCCTGCCTGAATGGATGAGCGCTTTAAGCGCCACTGCCTCGATACGACGAATCATGAGGCAGTGTTTGCCCTTTTCGTTTGAACAGCGATTTGCATACGCTGACAGCGTTGCGCGTCGAGATCGTAGACCAGACGCTCGCTCAATGTTTCAAGCGCTCTGCCATACATATGCAAATGTCGGATCATGCCGTCTTCAATGTAGACCGCATGAATATCGTCAGGCATAAGTGCGAGCGCTTTGCCGGGACTCACTGATTTTTGTCCAATTTCTCGTAACTGTGCTGGACCAGGCTCGGTCCCAGCTTGCAGCCGCTCATATAAGACATTTCGCTCTACCCCCTCGACAGCTGCGATACACGCCCAGGTCGTATGGTTGTGAGGTGGAATCTTCTTACCAGGCCGCATTACATTGAGATAGAGCGCAAAGCTTTGATCCTGGTCTTCTTGTATCAAATAGCGCGCCTGCAACTCATCGCTTGCAGGGGAAGGAAATAGCGACTCGGCCCACCAGTGTTTTTGAGCAGCCATTTCAAGCACTTCGTGTTCGATGGCTTCAAGGCTAGTACGGTTGATTTCAGCTTGACTGGCAATGACGCGAATCTTATCGATATGACTTTTAATGGAGTCAGCATGGGGATGCTTCATCGATTTGTCCATCCTTTCGCGTCCAAGCGCTCACGAACTGCCTGAGCCATAAGCTCATGTCCGCGAGGTGAGGGATGGAATCCGTCCGAAAAAAGATATGTTTTCCACCAGCCTGCTTGTTTACCTGGCGTTGTATCAAGCGCCTGCGATGTGCATTTTGGAAAGTCATAGCTTGGTAGTCCATCTGAGCCTAAACCAACAATTGGACAAGAGGAATCAGTTGCATTAGTAAGCGCATATTTTGTATTGCTAAAATTTTGAACGATATCTGAAAAGGTACCGTTAAAGTCAACAACCAGTATCCTCGGCTCGGCCGCTGCTCTAGCTGCAAGTTGCATATTGAAGGCCGCCACCCACTGCCTAATTGCACCCTGAAGTTGTTGCGCAGCTGCTGGCCCGGCTTGCGCAGTAACCCCTAACAAAACGGCTTTAAATCTGGGTGTCAGTGTAATATCTGGAACATTTAAGATAACAATACGTTGAGCACCCTTTTCCAAAAGCTGAGCACTGATCTGACCAAAAAATGTGTCGGCCAGCTTTTGCATGTATGCCCCTGCTGCAAGAGCGGGGCCATTGGACTGAACGAGCAGGGTAGCGATCGTTGTGTTGTCGAGTTGTTGCGCTAGAAACTGCTGATACGCTGACTGGCCTGTCTGTGAACCCGCTGCGCCTAAATAAAAACCAACCAGGTCTGCGACATCATTGCCTCCACCATCGACCAGAACAAGTTCGTTGGGCGAAAAAGACCCGAGCGCTGCTCGGCGCGCCATTTGTGTTCCAATCGTCAGCGGGCTGGTCGGGCCACCGAGACTTGCACCGGCAACAACCCGACCACCACCAATTGCGAAGTTTGAACACGAAACATTTGGATTTGGGTTGAATGAACCATTTGTTGTCGCAAGAAAATAAGAACACTGCGCTGTACCATCAGCGCCGTAGACATTTGCAATGAGTTGTGTCCAAAGGGGATAGCCCCGTGGGTTTGCAGCATCTTGAATCGTTGCTTTGAAACCAAAGCTGCCAACATCGCTCAAACTATCCCCCATCACTGTAACAATGGGCGATGGATCATCGCTTGAACAACTCCAAAGCCCGGTCAGCAAGACCGTTGAAACTGCCAAGCCTGAAAGCAAGCGTCGTGTTCGTGAAATTTTTCCCCCTTGGTGACGGGCAAGCTTGCCGCCGTGCAGCATCTCTTTCTTTCGATCCATGTTATGTCTCCGTTACTTTAATTGGTCGGTCAAATCGTTGGGGCGTCGTGTCAAATACATGACCCCTTGATACTCGGAGCTTAACTAGATTTAAAGGACTTATGACGAATTGATGACATTTTTATTTCATGCCAATCTCGCCGAAGTCATTCGATCTGGCGCTTTCGTATTCATACCGAGCTGAAACACGCCTGCAATCAGACCTACAGCCACAGCAAACTGCCAGGCAAGGTCATAATTGCCCATTGCGTCATAAAGTAACCCGCCGCCCCATGCGCCCAGAAAAGAGCCAAGTTGGTGGCTGAAAAAAGCAAGGCCTGTCAGCGTTGCCATATAGCGAACGCCGAACAGCTGCGATACCAGACCGTTGACCAGGGGCACAACGCCAAGCCATAAAAATCCCATGGCTGCCGCAAAAATCAGTGTGCTTAAGGTGCTCGGTGGCAACACGAAATACAGCGCAAAAAAAGCCGATCGCAACAAATAAACAAGGCCCAGGAGCTTTTCTCGGGGATAGCGCTGTCCCAACCAGCCGCAGCAATAAGAGCCAATGACATTAAATAAACCAATGACAGCAAGCGTTTGTGCAGCCAGCATTGGATCAAAGCCGCAAAGCTGAAGGTAATTTGGTAAATGATTGGTGAGGAAAACCAACTGCAAACCACAGACGAAAAAGGCTGCCGCCATAACCCGATAACCACGATGCGACAACGCCTCATGAAGTGCCTGGCGCATATTCTGCGCCTCACCAGCGGCCTGTTTGTCGAGCATCATGTCATCGGCCTTTGAAGCCTGCCACGCCGCTGGAATCATCAACATGCACAACACACCGAATCCCATCAAGGCAAAAGACAAACCTTCAAGCTCCAAAAGCCACTGCGCCAAAGGCGCAGCAAGCAGGGTTCCAATCGATCCAAACGCTGAAACAACCCCCAAAGCCAGACTTCGCTGTGAGGCTGGCACCGCACGCGATGCCGCTGACATGCTGAGCACCGACGCTGTGCAAGAAAGCGCTAAGCCGATTACGACGCCCGGGCCCCACAATAAGCCGAGCGCGCTCGGGAATTGATGCATCAGCACAAGCCCAAGCGCATAAAGCAAAGCACCAGCAACCATCACCGGGCGCAAACCAATGCGGTCAGCAAGCGCCCCGACAAAAGGCTGACTTAAGCCCCAAACAGCATTTTGTAGCGCGATCGCTAAGGTGAATTCTGCCGCTGACAAGCCAAATTGCTGGGTTACTGGAGGCAGAAACAAGCCCATACTCTGGCGCATGCCCATGGCAAGGCTCAATAGTATTGATGCACCGAGTAAGATGAGCCATCGCCGACGATCGAGCCCAGGGATCAACGACAGCCCCTTGTGCAAAACAACGCATGCTTAGCGGAGCAGGATTTCGGGCCGCTTGCGAAGGAAATCAAAATCACTTAGCCTCCCGCATCTGTCACGGAGAATATTCATGAGTAAGAACGCTCGTAGCGAATTGGTTGATCTATTTTTCAGATTCCAATCGATGGTTCAAGCTTTGCGAAGCTTACCAGGCATTGAAGCTTTATCACCTGAGCATGAGGCACTGCTTAACCTGATCGGCTCGCACTGGCATGCCGGCCAAACCTTATCAGTTCGTGAAGCCATGCGAAGCGCGGCTTACGGCTCGCCGGCTACCATCCACAAGCGACTCCATGTCCTGCGAACCATCGGTCTAATCGATCTTGAAGTCGCAGAAAACGACAGCCGCAAGCGGATTATCGTTCCAAGCGCTCATGCAATTAGCTATTTTGCCGCTCAGGCAAAAGCTATAAAATCAGCGACGAAATTATAAACGCCAACCCCAGCCTCGTTGTCACCGAGATGGGGCTGGGCCTGCGCTCATTGAGTCATAGGTCTTTGGGCGGTTATTGTGGATATGCGCCGAGCTTTAATCAGCTTCATCGTCCTATTTAGTCTTTTTCTGATCGTCGATCAGTTCCTGTGCGACCGCTGGATTTATCATGACTATGCAACCGGTTCAGACCGCAGACTGATCTGTCCCTGGTAATCCGCAAGCCCAGCATCCAGTTGCGCCTGCCCAAAAAAGCCCAATAAGCCCTTAATCAATTGCTCGGCGATAAGATTCCGGCTTACCGTTTTTGCGCGTTTTGATTCGCAGCATTTCGCCCGAGGAGGTTGACTGCCCTGAGTAGGCAGCAATGTTGACCTGATGGGTAACCAGCAAAAGCGCCGTTGTAGGCTTTCTTGCAAACCAGCTTGCGACTGCCGCTTCCAGTGCTTCGGTTTGACCGACTGATCGATCTCGTTGAACAAAGAACGAACCCAGAAAATCCTTAATAATCGGCGCATCAAAGCCAAGCAGGCTTGCTGTGTCCACACAACGACACCAGGGACTTGTCCAGACGGTCGCTGTCTTCACACCCCGTTGGCGAAGCGTTTCGCCGACACGTTGGGCTTGTTCTCGCCCTATCGACCCCAAGTTGCGCTGGGTTTTGCAATCATTCAATGTCATGTTGGCGGGATCACTATAGCCGGGCGCATCGGCGTGGCGCATCATGAGCAACTCGGAGGCGATGTCGAGATCAATCATCGTTTGCTTGGATGCTTCAGGCTGATTTGCAAGCACTAATCGGTGCTGCGCCAAACCCATCAGAGTAAGGCCGACGGCCCCGAACATGAAACGGCGTGTGCCAACGCGCAACGCGTACCGGGCTTTGCTCATCTGAGGCCTTTTTTTCAACGCGCGTTTAGATGATCAGGTTTCTGAGACTAAGCCTAAGCCTGAGCGCAAGGGCTAGTGACTTAAAAGCGGGCTTTGTGCGGCTGCCATCAAGCAACGACTGAGTGCAGCATCAGGCTGATCGAGACTATCGAGAATTGAGAAGTGATTAAACCCTGGAATCACTTCGATTGCTGCGTCAATGCCTTGACGCCTTAAGTGTTGGCCATAGTGCAGGCTAAGATCTACCCATCGCCAAGGCTCGGCACCGCCAACGGTAACCCAGCAAGCGGCCTGATGCTGAACTGGCATGATCATGCTGTTATTGGATTGAGCAAGCGCAGGTGTGAGCCGAATTTCCTCGTTGACCGAAATATGAAGTGCCACCGAGGGATCAAATACCCCACTGCTAAAGACCGCGGCCTTGATCAAGGCCTTAGGTAATTGCTCGAGGCGCCAGTCGGTGGCAAGCAGCATCGAGCACAAATGGGCTCCCGCCGAGTGGCCGGAAATCGAAATCAGCTCGGGGTTTGCGCCCATACCAAGCGCATGTCGCGCAATCCAAGCGAGCGCCTGCCTTGCGCTTTGTACTGTCTGACTAAGGTCGACATGTGGGCAGAGGTCATAGCTTGGTAACACCACATGAATGCCTGCAGCTTGAAGATGTCTTGCAAGCAGCGATATATTTTTCCGATCGCCGCCGCGCCAGTAGCCCCCATGAAAAAACACATGGACGGGGCCCCCTTGGTGCCCTTTAAACCAGTCAAGGCGATGCCGTTCACCAGGACCGTAGGGCACATCAGCCTGCCATTGTGAATCATGAAGCGATTCGCGAAATACCGCTGAACGCTTAGCCTGTGCCTCCTGAAAGCTGGCAAAGCCAGGTACCGCAGCACGAGGGTTGAACTGGCTCTCCCACTCGTTAGCGCTTACTGGCGCAAGCGTATACGCAGGGACCATGGTTATCGCAGCGTCTGAATGCTTTTGATCGTTCTGATTCATAGGAGGACTCACAAAATGCTTGGATCTTCAGTTTATTGAATGCTCAAGTTTGACATCAATAGGTACTGAAAACATCATGTTACGAAGCAAAAAGCAACGTATGAAATCAAACGATAAACCCAGCATTACTGATGATAAACCCAGTACTACTGGGAACCGGACCCAAGCCTCTAAGGAAGCTGCAACTGCGCCAAAAAAACAGGAGCGCCAGTACTCGTTTTCCCCCGTGAAAGAGCAGTTGTCAATAGCAACAGGACCTTTACGCGGTATTTGCGTGCTTGAACTCGGCCACAGCGTGGCAGCGCCTTTCGCCGCCCAGAGCTTAAGTGATCTTGGCGCCGAAGTTTGGAAGATCGAAAAGCCAGAAGGCGATGATGCGAGGCGCTGGGCACCGCCCTATTTAGGTGAGGCCTCAGCGGTGTTCCAAAGTTTAAATCGCAATAAACGCTCTGTTAGTTGTAACTTACGCGATCCGGGAAGTCTGCAAGCGCTCAAACACTTCATTCAGGATCGGGTTGATGTTGTGCTACAAAATCTAAGACCCGGACAAGTGCAAGCACTCGGGCTTGATGCCTCAAGCCTTCGCACAAGCAAAGCGTCGCTGATTTATTGCAATATTGGCGCCTTTGGCGATAAGGGTCCGTTGGCCACACGTCCGGGCTACGATCCCTTGATGCAAGCCTTCAGTGGCGTTATGAGCGTGACGGGCGAAGAAGGCCGACCGCCTGTTCGGGTTGGGCCTTCGATCATCGATATGGGCACTGGCAGTTGGGCGGTTATTGGCATTTTGGCAGCACTGCTCGAACGCAGGCAAAGTGGCCAAGGCACGGTGGTTGACGTATCGCTTTTTGAGACTGCAGCCTCGCTAATGACGATTCCTGCGGCGCAATATCAGGGTTCGGGAGAGGTACCAACAAGACAAGGATCAGGTTCAAAAGGAATAGTACCTTATCGCGCTTATTTATGTAGCGATCAACAATACCTGGTGATCTCCGCTGGCAGTGATGGATTGTTCAAACGTTTAGCAACAGTACTTGGCGAGCCGCAATGGGCCGAAGATCCGCGGTTTTGCTCAAACCCACAACGGGTTGCAAACGAATCTCTGATTTATAGCCTCATCGAGACACATATGCTCAAGCAAAGTAGCAGCCAATGGCAGGCCGTGCTTGATGAGGCAGGCATTCCTTGTGCACCGGTGCAAAACACAGAACAATTGCTTGAACATCCGCAAATGGCAGCGATGGGATTACTTCAAAAAATACCCGATGCAAGTTATCAAACGATCGGCCTGCCGCTTAGGCTCAACGGCGAACGACCAAGGAGCCGATCAGCAGCTCCTGCGCTTGGCGAGGCAAACGCACATTGGCAAAGCATCACTGAAAGTATCAGGGCAGCAAGGCATCAGGACCTCGACCGATCGAATCGGGCAGATCATTCAGACGATCGGGCAACCTCAAGTAACCACTAAAAAGACAGCGTCATGACCCAAACCGATCAGCTCCCTCACGCACAGCGCATACGGACCCTTTCCTTTGAAACACTGACCTGTCAGCTTGCAGCAGCGCATGTGCTGCTCGTGCGCTTGAATCGGCCAGAGGTGGGCAATGCGATCAACACCCAAATGGGTCGTGATTTACTCAAGCTTTGGACCATGCTGACCGAAGATGCCGAAGACATTCGCTGCATCGTATTAGCAGGGACCGGTAATCGGATTTTTTGCGCAGGTGGTGACCTCAAGGAGCGTCACGGAATGAGCCGAGAAGCCTGGCAAAAACAACACGAACTTTTTGAGCGTCAGTATTGGGCGCTGACGGATCTTCCCATACCGGTCATCGCAGCAGTCAATGGACATGCCTACGCCGGCGGGCTTGAAACCGTGCTCGCCTGCGACTTTGCCTACGGTTCGCAAGATGCTCGCTTTGCGCTCACAGAGGTGAGCATTGGGATTATGCCCGGTGCGGGTGGCACACAAAACCTGCCAAGGGCGGTCGGCGAGCGAAGAGCCAAAGAAATCATTCTTACAGCCCGACCCTTTGATGCGACGCAAGCGCTTGCGTGGGGCGTCCTTAATGCAGTGTTTCCAGCCGACGAGCTTGTTTCTCAAGCCTTGCAAACCGCACAAAGAATCGCAGAAAATGCGCCACTTTCAGTAAAACAGGCAAAAAAATCAATTCGCTATGGCATGCAAATGGAGTTGCGAACGGCTTTTCGTTTTGAGGTTGAAGCTTATAACCATTTAGTCGATACCGAAGATCGTCGCGAAGGCGTAGCAGCCTTTAATGAAAAGCGTAAGCCGCAATTCAAAGGGCGATGAGCAAACGCACAGGGCGCTAAACAAACGGTTAGCGACTAATTAAGCACCCTCTTACCAAACCAGGAGAAAAAAAGCGATGCAATCAACCCAAGACCCCGATCGCGACGTATTGGTCCGCGAGGTTGGCTTGCGCGACGGTTTGCAGATTCATCCTAGCTTTATGCCCACTGAGGCAAAGCTTGCCTGGGTTCGCGCTGAAGCCGCAGCAGGTGTTCCGGAAATTGAAGTAACCTCTTTCGTACCAGCCAAATTGATTCCCCAATTCGTCGACGCTGAAACGCTTTGCCTCGAATCCTTAAAGATTCCCTCACTGGTGGTTGCCGCGTTGATCCCCAACACACGTGGCGCCGAACGGGGTTTCGATCTAAAAGTTCACAAACTCAATTTTGTGATGTCAGTATCTAAAACACATAACGAGAAAAATGTGCGTCGCTCAAGAGAGGACTCGCTTGCTGACTTTGCGCGGATCTGTGCTATGCGCGATGCGGTCGAGCCAGCGAACCGTCCAAAAATTGTTGGCGGCTTATCGACTGCATTAGGCTGCTCTTACGAAGGCCCTGTCTCAACAAGCTCGGTTCTCCACTACGCAGAGGCTTTGATCAAGGCTGGCGCCGATGAAATTGTTGTTGCCGATACGGTCGGATTTGCAACGCCTAAGCTTGTACGTAACACTTTTGAGCAAGTCATTAAGCTCGCAGGTAAGATACCCGTGGGCGCTCATTTTCATGACACCCGAGGCACGGGGCTCGCAAATGTTTTAGCAGCACTCGAGGCAGGGTGCAGCCGCTTTGATGCATCACTTGCTGGTCTTGGGGGATGCCCTTTTGCCCCAGGTGCAACGGGCAATATTGTGATGGACGATTTGTGCTTCATGCTCGATGGCCAGGGCTTGCGAACCGGTGTTGATTTAGAGGCACTTCTTGCGGTTCGAGAGATTGTCACCGGGGCCTTGCCAGATATAGCGATGCATGGCGGTCTTGCAAGAGCCGGCCTTCCCAAAGGCTATCAACGCCTGGGCACCGGTTTTCCTGTGGAGGTTCTTGCATGAATGCAGTCAATGAAAAGTTTGGGCAAACAGCCGTTCGCATCGATCTTGGTGAAAACTGGACTGATATAAGAACGCAAGTTCGCAAAATTTGTACCGATTTTCCAGGGTCGTATTGGCGAGGCCTTGAGGATGAACAGGCCTATCCGACAGACTTTGTACAAGCACTGACCGAATCAGGCTATTTGTCAGCGCTGATTCCTGAAGCATACGGCGGCGCAGGTCTACCGTTAGGCGCTGCAGCGGCGATTCTCGAAGAAATTCATGCTAACGGTTGTAACGCAGGCGCCTGTCATGCACAAATGTACATCATGGGCACTTTGCTCAGGCATGGATCGCCGTTACAAAAAGAACAATACCTGCCCCAAATTGCTTCGGGCAAGCTGCGCCTGCAAGCCTTTGGTGTCACCGAGCCCACGAGTGGCACAGACACCACGCAACTAAAAACGAGAGCCCAACGTGATGGCGATCACTATGTGGTGAACGGCCAGAAGGTTTGGACTTCAAGGGCAAGGCATTCAGACTTGATGTTGCTTTTGGCCCGAACCACGCCATTGGATCAGGTCCAACGAAAAACCGAAGGTTTATCGGTGTTTTTGGTCGACATGCGCGAGGTGCTTGATCGTGGACTAAGCATCAGACCCATTGATGCCATGATTAATCACAACACCACCGAAGTATTTTTCGACAACATGCGTATCCCTGCTTCAAGCTTGATCGGTGAAGAAGGTAAAGGTTTTCGCTACATCCTCGATGGCATGAATGCAGAGCGCATCCTGGTCGGCTCAGAAGCAATTGGTGATGCACGATGGTTTATCGCCAAGGCAAGCCGCTATGCCAGTGAACGTGTGGTGTTTGGAAGGCCTATCGGGATGAATCAGGGCATACAGTTCCCAATTGCAAGGGCGCACGCCGAGACCGACGCGGCAGAGTTGATGCTGCGTAAGGCTGCGGCGCT
>JALQWJ010000170.1 GCA_023258775.1 Burkholderiaceae bacterium
TAAAATGACGAATGGTGTACATGTCAAGCAGGCCTTGGGTGGGGTGAGCGTGCCGCCCGTCGCCCGCATTGATGACATGAACCCCTTCGCCTCTTGTTCGATTGACATGTTCGGCAATCAAAAACGGCGCACCACTTGATGCATGCCGCACAACAAACATATCGGCATGCATCGCCACCAGGTTGTCGATAGTATCAAGCAGGGATTCGCCCTTGGCAGCCGATGAGGTATTGATATTGAGGTTGACCACATCGGCAGACAGCCGTGTTGCGGCGATTTCGAAGGTTGTGCGCGTGCGCGTGGAGTTTTCAAAAAAAAGATTGAAAACGCTTTTTCCGCGTAACAAAGGAACCTTTTTTACATCTCTTGTGTTAACGCCCAAGAATCCCTTTGCAGTATCGAGAATATGGTGAATCAATGCTCGAGGTAAACCTTCGATGGTGAGAAGGTGCTTGAGTTCACCGTTTGCGCTAAGTTGAGGATGGGGCATTGATTCAATCGTTCGACTGAGGAGCGATTAAACCAGAAATTGGTGCTAACTTGGGCTATGAGGAGAAAAAATCTACGTTGATAATAATCACTGCCCTGCAGCTGCTGCTGCTTCAAGCGCAGTTTTGGCTTGTCGCACACCGTCTTCAAGCGCCCAAACGGCGTGTAGATTGCCTGCAGGGTACCCAGCTGGCTGGAGTTGTACATAAACAAGGTGTAGCCGTCTGCACGTGCAGTTGCCGCAGCGGCGGCTGCCATAGTTGTTCCGCCACCCGGAGGAAAGCCAATGATCAATCGAATCGGTTTTGAGGGATAAAGCGATTGGTTTTGTTGGGCAAAGCTTACTTCGCTAATCGATCCTAAAGTTAGCGCAAAGAGGATCAGCAGCTTTTTATGCCCGCCATAACGGTAGCCATCATGTTGCCCAAGCGCATTGGCTCTCGGTTAATCGAGCTTGATATTTCCATCGCGAATGATTTTTCCCCACTTACGAATTTCAGACTCAGTAAAGTTTGTTAAATCCTGCGGCGATCCACCGCCCAAACTTGCACCTTGGGATTCGATCGTTTCGCGAACATCAGGCATCGCAAGAATCTGATTCAGTTCCCTATTGAGTCGCGCCACAATGACTGTGGGCGTTCCTGTCGGTGCAAGAAGCGCAAGCCAAGTCGCGGCTTCGTAGCCAGGAAGACCCGACTCGGAGATGGTCGGAACGTTTGACCAAGCCTGAAGTCGCTTAGTAGACGCAATACCAAGGGCCTTGAGTTTGCCTGATCGAACATGAGGACCTGAAGACAGAGCGCTATCAAAAATAACATGGCACACACCTGCAATCGTATCGACAAGCGCTGGCCCGCTTCCTTTGTATGGCAAATGCGTCATGCTGATCCCAGCGCTGCTTGCAAACATCTCAGCTGCAAGATGCGACGGGGTACCCGCTCCGATCGAACAATAATTGACCTTACCTTGCTCTCGCTTGGCAAAGGCAATAAACCCTGCCACATCACTATAAGGCGCTGAAGCGGGCGCAGACATGAGCAAAGGAAAAACCGCTGGTAGGCCTATCGAGACAAAATCCTTTAACGGATCGTATGGCAGCTTTGGGAAAAGACTGATGTTAATAGCATGCGGACCGCTTCCAGTGAGAAAAATTGTATAACCATCGGGCTTTGACTTTGCTACAAACTCTGATCCAATAATGCCTGAGGCGCCTGCCTTGTTCTCCACAACCACTGCCTGCTTGAGGCTTGGTGCGAGCTTTTGAGCAATCAACCTCGCCATGACATCGGTCGACCCACCAGGTGGGTAGGGAATCACTAGACGGACAGTTTTTGTGGGGTAGTCCTGTGCCGTCGCCGAGATGGGTAGGCAGAGGATTAGCAATCCCACATATAGCGCGCAAAGCCAGTGTTTGATCATGAATCTCTCTCCTAGTTCACAAGCACAGATGACAAACCATCGCGCTCACATGCAGAAATCGTGGTTCGAATCGAAAGCCGAGGCTCATGACTGGGCCAAGGAATACCTCGATGCATCGTGGCCCTGTTGTCCCACAGCACCGCATCACCAGCTCGCCAGAAGTGGCGATACACCTGAGGCGTGTCGGTGCAATGTGCCATCAAATCCTTAAGCATTGACTTGGCTCGGTCTTCGTCCATACCTTCAATCCGCCCTGCGTGCGAAGCAAGATACAAAGACCGTTGACCGTTAGCGGGATTCAACCATGTCAATCGACGGTGCACACTCGGCAGTAATGCACGCTCCTCATCGCTCACCATGTTTTTATCGATCTTGTCTCTTGAGTAAAGATAATTATGCTCAACGATGACATTGGCCAGCTTTTCTTGATCTGATTCACATAGCCGCGCCCAAGCTGCCCTCGTTGAGACAAACTGTGTCTCGCTATCGCTTCTTGGAACGATCCGAGCACCGAGCATCGATGCCAGAGCAGGCCTTTGCTTGAAAGATGAATCGGTGTGCCATAGCTGATTTGCCGCTACAACTTTTGCCAACTGGGCATCGGGTTCAACGGTGTTCCCATCGGGTCCGATATTCGTGATGTGCGCATAAACTGTACCCGTCCCGACGGCGCCTGGTTTGGTTATCTCCAAGGGCCCAAATGCCCGCGAAAACAAGGCCTGCACCTCATCAGAAATCAGCTGTGATCTAAATACAAGCACTGAATGAGATTCAAAGGCGGCTCGCACTGCCTCATAAGCTGACTCATCGGTCACCACATCGATGAGCGATATACCGCGAATCTCGGCTGCAAAATCCTGATGCAATTGAATTAATTCCATGCTCACCTCGCTATGCGGGCATCGTTTCCGTTTGCTCGGCCATACAGCGCATCGCTGTAGAAACGCGCTGATCACATGGCGGTAGAAGCTATCTGCTTCGAAGGACTTGCCCTTGCATTTAAGCTAGGTATTTTGCAGGGCACTGTCAAGCGCAATCGCCTAGAAATGGATCAGCGCCTTTTAAAACCTTAATCTGCTCCTAGTGAAAGCGTTAATGTTCCGTCGCTCGCTTGTGCCAACACGACGGCCTCCTTTGCGCTAATTTTGACCCTGGCCCCAACATAATCAGCATGAACCGGTAACTCCCGTCCGCCGCGGTCAACCAAAACCGCAAGTTCAACGCTCGCGGGTCGGCCATAGTCAAAGAGTTCGTTTAACGCGGCCCTTATCGTTCGACCGGTGTAGAGCACGTCATCAATGAGCACAATATGGGCGCCAGTGACTTCAAAAGGTAGATCGGTCGAACCTTTAGCGATGGCACTAAGGCCTCTGCGCTGGGCATTGTGACCGTAGTCGTCGCGGTGGTAAGCACTCGAAAGAAACCCGAGGTCACCCATGCGCTCTGGTGGAAAACTTTTTTGAAAATCCGCATAAAGTCTGCGTGCTACCCAGGCTCCGCCACTATGGATACCCACAAAATCAAGCTTACGCCTATCCGTGAGCAATCGCTCGCGAATAGAGTTTGCCAGGCGTTGCAGTGTTTGCTCGGCATCGGGACAGTCGTTTGGATGTTCTCCACTCATCATGATTCCTTCACACCAATGGGCGCAGCAGCCACGATTTCAGGCTTTAGACGTTGACTTACAGCTTGCGCCATTACTGGACTTATAGCTTGCGCCGTTACTTGACTTATAGCTCGCGCCATTACTTTTGAGCGTACGTCGTTACTTTTGAGCGTGCGCCATTGAGATTGCGCTTCCGATATTAAACTTGGGTACTTATTTTCGGAAATCAGCCTCATGACTAGTCAATCTGTCATACATCCCGTGATCTTATGTGGCGGCTCAGGTACACGACTTTGGCCCTTGTCCCGACAGCAATTTCCAAAACAGTTTGTACCTTTGATTCAAGGCAAAAGCCTCTTAAGGCTGACAGCTGAGCGTCTTAAACCATTGCTTCAGCCATCTGTAACAACTCCTATTACGCTTGTTACCGCTGCTGAGCATCGTTTTTTAGCGCGTGACGCCATGAACCAAGCAGGAGTTGAAAGCAAGCTACTACTTGAGCCGGCCGGTCGGAATACGGCCCCTGCCATTCTTGCGGCAGCCATTGATCTTGAAAGACGCGCTGGTCCAGAAGCCCTAATGCTT
>JALQWJ010000171.1 GCA_023258775.1 Burkholderiaceae bacterium
CATGCATATCGCGGTGCAAGTGTGCTTACACCGAATCGTGCCGAGTTAAGAGCAGTCATTGGGCGCTGGACAAATGAGTTCGACCTCGAGCAACGTGTTAACAAACTGATCAACGATCTAGAACTCGAAGCATTATTGCTCACCCGATCCGACGAAGGCATGAGCTTGTTTGATCAAGAAGGACGCATGGATGTACCAGCCCTCGCTCGCGAGGTTTATGACGTTACAGGCGCTGGCGATACTGTCATCGCCGTGCTTGCAATGGCCTTAGCAAGTGGGCACAGCCTTCGTCAGGGGGTAGTCTTGGCGAACAAGGCTGCCGGCGTTGTCGTAGGAAAACTGGGTACTGCGGTTTGCACAACGCAAGAGTTGTTTACCTAATAATCGATACCCTATTTCGTGCAAGGCGCTAGCGGGCAACTCGACCATTTCGGTTGCTGGTCTTTGAGCCAGTGGTAAGGGTAAGTCTGCAAAAACTTAGGGGAGGATGGCATCAGTGATCAATGATTTATTCCACGCTGAACAGCCAATGAGCCCGATCATTCGGGGGATCAATTCGATCGGTTGGCTTAGGCCCGTCTGTACCAAGACAACAGCCGTTATCTCAAACCTGGTCACTGCGAGCCTGTTAACAAAACGCAGCGTTAATACGAGCCTGGCAACAAAACGCCCATTAACTGCGCGAAAGCTTTCTTTAATCTGCCTCATCATGCTTGCGACAATAACAATACCGCTCAGCGCAAATACGCTTATTGATGCGAACACCGCAAGCGAAGAACAGTTGCAAAGTATTACTGGGATTGGCCCGGCAACCGCACAAAAAATCATCCAAGCACGACAAAAAAAAGCCTTCAAGGATTTGCGTGATTTTGCAGAACGAGTTCCCGGCGTTGGTCCAAAACGATTGCAACAATATAGCGATGCGGGTTTGGTCGTGAAGCGAGTCGCCCCAATGAATCCAACACCACCCGCGCAGGTTTCTCGCCATTACCCTGACCCAAGCAGCACCAAAACTGCTGAACCGGAACAGCTGGTAAGTCCTTCCATTAGTGTGATCGAAGGGGGCATGCGCGAGTCAAATGGCAAGCACCTGATCAAATAGATCTTATCGTTGCTGCTATTGCCAAGCAGAACCTTCGCAGCTGAGACCCAAACCATGATTGCAACAAGACTTCGCGAATATTGGTTGCTCACAAGAATGCACCGACCGATCGGTACTTTGTTACTCCTGTGGCCAACCTTGTGGGCGATATGGATTGCAACGGACGGTCAACCGAGAATCAGCGATCTTCTGATTTTCACTTTTGGCACGCTGCTCATGCGCTCGGCAGGTTGCGCGATCAACGATTATGCCGACCGTGACTTTGATCGACATGTGAAGCGAACGGCTGATCGGCCACTAACTGCCGGCAGGATTAAACCCTGGGAGGCGCTTGCGGTTTTCGCAATTCTCTCGCTGCTTGCGCTTTCTTTGATTATTTCTTATAACAAGTTGACCTGGCTGATGGCCGCAATCGCTGCGTTTCTGGCAGCAAGTTACCCCTTTACCAAACGATTCTTTTCCATCCCGCAGGCCTATCTGGGCATTGCTTTCGGCTTTGGCATCCCGATGGCTTTCGCCGCCACAACCAACGCAACGCCGCCACTGTGCTGGATCTTGTTGCTTGCCAATATCTTTTGGGCGGTCGCCTACGACACCGAATACGCCATGGTCGACCGCGATGATGATGTTCACTTAGGCATTAAGACCTCAGCACTCACCTTTGGCCGCTTCGATGTGGCAATGGTGATGATTGCGTATGGCATCACCCTCGCCTTATTGGCGCTTGCGGGCAAGATGGCCTCGTTGGGTTTAGGATGGTGGATAGGGTTGATGACGGCAGCCATGATTGCAATCTATCACTATGGACTGATCAAGGATCGGTCGCGCGAGGGATGCTTTAAAGCTTTTAATCATAATAATTGGTTCGGGGCCGCCGTATTTTGTGGCCTCCCGCTTGATCGTTTACTGTCAGGTGGAATTGTTTAAGTGAGTGGTATATCGCCAAATGTCAAAATAACAGATCAAGATCCAACGAACTGCCCGCTTAAGAGCGTTGCTGCCGCAATACAAAACCGGATCCAATATTCGAATCGATAGGAGTTAAGTTAAATGGCACTGATCGAATTTGCCGCAGGTGATTACAAATTCCTTGCTGGTGGCGCGTTTTCCGAAGCGGTGGTTGCAAACCCTGGTTTTCGACTGCATCGGGTACGTTTTGCGCAACCTATTGCCATGGACGAAGGCTTTGCAAGACTGCGTGCCCACTTGCAAGCTGTTGGCCGACCGACGAGTTCGCTCGCAGCCTGCGAGTTGCGCTCACCGGCGCCACGGACCCGGGAGGACTTCAACGCATTTAACGATGTCTACGTGAAACATCTCCATGCCTTGGGCTGTCAAATGGACACCAAAAACCCGGTTGCCCGAAGCAACATGGCGCCCCTACTTTCAAAGCCCGCGACCTCACTACTTTATGCGTTCAGCTATACCGAAGCCCTAAGCCCGCAAGACCGAGCAGGCTTGGGCCCCGACTTCGTCATCTCCGGTAAACCCGAAAACAAATTGCTCGCTGACGGCTCGACACAGATCGTGGGCGGGGATCGCATGGATGAAGATGCGATGATTGACAAGGCCCGATACACGCTTGATGTGATGATGGAGCGCGTGAAGGCGATTGGGGCGCGCTGGGATTCGGTAAGTTCGCTACAAATTTACAGCCCAAAAGACATCAGCAGCTTATGGAGCACTTTCGAAGAATACGGCCTCACCCATG
The DNA here is from genome assembly GCA_023258775.1 of Burkholderiaceae bacterium. Lineage (GTDB taxonomy): Bacteria > Pseudomonadota > Gammaproteobacteria > Burkholderiales > Burkholderiaceae_E > UBA3064. Next base: position 2,814 of record JALQWJ010000171.1, read on the forward strand.
GTGGCCTTCATTGGTTTCCAGGTTGGCCACCTGTAAAAGGCATGCACTTCGAAATCGATGTTCGCCGGACCAGCCGAGAGAGCGTGCTTGACGTCGACTAAAACTAACAGCACTAAGAGGTTTCACCGACCCTAAGCCCAATACGATGGACCTCTTTTGCCTAATAACTCGCAGACATCCCTTCGCGCACATCCATTTGGACGCCATAGGGTGCGATGGGATAGCGAAGCCCATTAGCAGCAAGTGAGCGCAGACCTTTCACCACTTTAGCAAGGTACTGCGGCGGTAGCGCCATTAGCAGCTCGTCATCTTGAACACCGCCATAGCGTCGCTCAGCAAAGCAAGGTATGGATAAACTAGGCTCACCCCGGACAAGCGCTCGACCCCACGAATCTGCGCAAGCGGTTTCACCTACCACCTGCCAGTCGAATTTTCGATATCCCTCGTATTGGAGGGCGTTTATGAGCAAAATCATTTGCCCTGGCGTCGCGTAAATCAAGCAGATGTCGGGCGGGTCAAGTCGGCCACTTGCAAGAGGCGACACGGCCATCGCCTGATAGCGACCTTGTGGCACCCGATCGAGCGCAGCCTGGCGCGCCGCAGCGTCTTCTTGGCTCGCATGCCAAATGCCAACATAGCGCTTGCCATCTAGCCATTGAGGATCTTCCACAGCAAGTCCAAGTACGCCGCGACATTGATCGCCGACCAGATCCTTGGCTGTAATACCAAGTGTCCATCCAAGGCGGGCTGCCATACCTACAATTTGGTCGGCGGTATGTTGCTTTTTCGGTCGCCTTATTTTTGGGATCGACGCCATTGCTTTCTCAGATTCGAAAAGCTTCATCCCGATCATGGTTGTTTTGATTTTTAATAATTGCTGCAAATCCTCAACCGATTGCTTAATCGATTCGACTGATGGCGTTTGAGTAGAAATAATAGTCATAACTCTCTAAAAATCATAAAGCATGATAAAACTTTTCGGAGTGATGCGAATCATCACGAATCGAACATTACGAAGCCTTACGAAGACGTTGTGGCGATAAGCTTGAAAGCTCGACCCCCTCATCTTGAATAAATCCCGGTATATCCCGACCAAGAATCATTGCAGCATAGAGCGATCCAACAGCAGGAGCGCTCTGAATACCATAGCCACCCTGACCGATCGCCCAGAAGAATCCAGGATACTTATTATCAAATCCACCGACAAATGATCCGTCGGCTACAAAACTTCGCAAACCC
>JALQWJ010000172.1 GCA_023258775.1 Burkholderiaceae bacterium
GACCCCAATTGTTGGGACAGCACCTAGGAGTCCTATGGTGTAAGGATGCTGCGGGTTTTCAAAAAGATCCCCCACTAAAGCTTCTTCCACTTTACGGCCTGCGTACATCACCATGACGCGCTCTGCAACCTCTGCAACCACACCCAGATCGTGGGTGATCAGCATGATCGCCGCCCCTATCCGACGCTTAAGATCGGACATCAAATCTAGAATTTGCGCCTGAATGGTCACATCAAGCGCTGTTGTGGGCTCGTCTGCGATCAACAGCCGCGGGTTGCAGGCGAGCGCCATCGCAATCATGACGCGCTGCCTCATACCACCCGAGAGTTGATGCGGATACTCACGCATACGACGCGTGGACTCAGGAATCCCGACAAGCTCAAGCATTTCAATACTTCGCGATTCAGCCTGAGACTTACTGATCGCTTGGTGAAGCAGCAGCGTTTCACGTAGCTGCCTTCCGACGGTGAGCACTGGATTGAGACTCGTCATTGGCTCTTGGAAAATCATCGAGATGGCATTACCACGGATATCACGCATTCGGGCTTCATCGAGCTTGAGGAGATCCTGGCCATCAAAGATCACTTCGCCAGCCATCTTCCCGGGAGGCTCTGGGATAAGCCTGAGAATAGACATTGCCGTCACCGACTTGCCACATCCAGACTCACCAACGATCGCAAGCGTCTCTCCCTCTTCAACCGAGAAGCTCACGCCATCAACCGCGCGGTTAACCCCGTCAGGTGTTCGAAAATGGGTTTGCAGCGACTTCACTTCAAGTAGGGGCATGGAATCGTGAACTCAAGAAAGCTTTGCTTTACGCGGGTCTAGGGCATCGCGAAGACCATCACCAAGTAGGTTAACCGCTAATACCGTTATTGATAAAAAAACAGCCGGAAAGAAGATGATATACGCCTTAACCTGAAAAAGCGTTCGACCGTCCGCCATGATGTTTCCCCAGGAGGGAATGATCGGCGGGGTGCCGGCACCGATGAATGAAAGAATTGATTCAGTAATCATTGCAGACGCGCAGATGTAAGTAGCCTGAACGGTTAAAGGAGCAAGCGTGTTTGGTAAAATATGCTTAACGATAATCGATAGCGTTGGCGTCCCTGCTGCGACAGCCGCGTCAACATAGGGTTGCTCACGAAGGCTGAGCACAACGCCTCGCACCAAGCGGGAAACTCTCGGAATTTCGGCAAGCGTGATCGCCATAATCACATTTTCGACACTGGCACGTGTCAGCGCCATCAAGGCAATCGCCAATAAAATCGGAGGGATCGACATCATCCCATCCATCACCCGCATCAAAATGCCATCAAGCTTGCGCAAGAATCCAGAAAGTAGACCAATAATCAAACCGGCAAGCGAGGCAAGAACGGCGACCGAAAAACCAACCAAAAGCGATACTCGAGCCCCATAAAGTACCCTTGAATAAATATCCCTACCCACCGCATCGGTGCCGAACCAATGTTCGGCCGACGGTTCACGGGTGCGCTTAATCGGTGCTAATTCGGTGGGGTCAATCGTACCCAACCAAGGAGCAAATACTGCAAGTACCAACATCAAGATCAATAAGAGCGCACCGAAACTCATGGTTGGATGACGAAGACAATACGCTACAAAACCTTTTGCAATAGGTCTTGGTGCGAACAGATCCGGAAGTTGTTCGGCAACAGGCTTTGACTGCATCAGTAACGAATCCTTGGATCGAGCAAGGTATAAAGCAAGTCAATCAGTAAATTCACCAAGACATAGATAAAGCTAAAAATAACAACTAAACCCTGAATGACCGGATAGTCACGACGAACAATGGCATCAATGGTTAGCCGACCCAGACCCGGAATCGCAAACACGCTTTCAGTTACAACCGCACCGCCAATCAGCAAAGCCACCCCAATGCCGATCACAGTCACAATCGGCACCGATGCGTTTTTAAGCGCATGTAAAAAAAGAATGCCGGTTGTTCCCATCCCTTTTGCTTTGGCGGTGCGAATGTAGTCTTGGGAAAGAACCTCTAACATGGTTGCCCGCGTGATTCGCGCAATCAGCGCGATATAAACAAATCCTAGAGCAACGCCGGGGAGCACCAAATTCTCGAGCCAAGGCCAAAACCCCTGCTTCATCGCAGTGTAGCCCTGCACAGGAAACCAATCACGCTCAAGCGCAAAAAAATAAGCCAGTAAATAACCGACAACAAAAACCGGGACTGAGAAACCGAGTACACAAAGCGCCATGATGAACCGATCGATCCAGGTACCGACTTTCCAAGCGGCCAACACACCTGCTGGCACTGCGATCACGATTGCAAAAACAAGGGTAACAAACATCAAAGACAAGGTCGGCTCGATGCGCTGGCCAATTAATTCAGTCACTTTCATGCCGGTAAACATCGATGTGCCAAGGTCGCCCTGCAACAAGGACCATGCCCATTCGGTAAATCGCAATAAAAAGGGTCGATCCAGACCGAGGCTCTTGCGAATCTTTTCTATATCTTCGGGGCTCGCCTGGTCTCCAGCGATGACGGCAGCCGGATCGCCAGGCGCTATATAAAGTAGGCTAAACACAAAGAGAGCAACAATCGCCATCACGGGGATTGTCGCCAGCACCCGGCGAATCAAGTAGGAAAACATTGCAAACCTGTCGCCTGAACCCTATCCAGGGCCAGGCTTGAATGAGAAAACGGTGCGGAAGATCAGGCTTTTTTCACCCCAGAGAACCAAGGCAGGGGACCACCCACAACGCCAGAAACATTGCTCCGCCAAGCCTGATAGGTGTAAAAGAAGCCGGTTGGTATGAAGACCACATGCTCCATCGCCTCCTTGTTTAAACGAGCGATAACTGCCTTTTCCTCGTCAAGATTCTTCGCACCATACCAAGCTTCAATCTCTTTTTCGACCGAAGCAATGTTGGGCCAACCAAACCAGGCTTTCTCGCCATTCGCCCGTAAGGCAATCGCAGCAGCAGGATTGACATGATCTGCACCCGCATGCCAGGTGTGGAACATGCCCCATCCGCCCTTGCCTGGTTCGCTCTTTGAGGCACGACGCTGGCCTACCGTACCCCAGTCGGTCGCCACAAAGTCAACCGTCATTCCCAGACGCTTGAGAATATCTGCAGTGATCTCACCCATGGGTTTGACGAATGGATTGTCCTGAGCCACGAGGCAGGTCACAGGCTGTCCCTTGTAGCCAGCCTCTGCAAGCAACTTCTTGGCTGCATCGTAGTTGCGCGGCCCAGTAAGGATTTCACCCCCAGCTTCGGTGTAAAGCGGTGTTCCTGGTGTTATAAAACTTGGCAATCGCTTCCATAGTTTTTCATCGGAGCCAACCACTGCACGCATATAGTCCTCCTGGTTGAGGACCATTTGTACCGCCCGACGTATTCTTACGTCATTAAATGGTGGATGCATATGATTGAGTCGAAATGCACCAATGTTCCCAAGCGGGTCAGCAATATCGACTCTAATGTTCCTATTGCGCCTCAAGACGGGGACTAAATCCGACACCGGGCTTTCCCACCAGTCAACTTCACCACTTTGCAAAGCTGCAGAAGCTGTCGCTGGGTCTGGCATAATGACCCATTCGATACGGTCAAAGTTTATTACCTTGCCACCTGAGAACCAGTTGGGTGCTTCATTTCTTGGTTGATAATCTTTATATCGTTCAAAAACCGCAAGCGCACCTGGTTTCCACTCATTGCGCACAAATCGCATCGGACCCGAGCCGACATACTCTTCGATTTGCTTAAATGGATCTGTTTTTGCAAGCCTTTCGGGCATGATGAAACAGCAGGGTGTGCCAACTTTACCCAAGGCATACAGCATTTTGGGATAGGGCTTGGAAAGCACCCAGCGAAAGCTGCTGTCATTGACGGCAACAAGTTCTTTTTGGATTGCTCTGAGCATCAAACCCATCGCGTCTCGCTGGCTCCAGCGGCTGATTGAGGCAACACAGTCAGCGGCACGCACAGGCGTACCGTCATGAAATTTCATACCTGGTCTTAGCTTGAATGTCCAGGTTAGGCCGTCCCTGGAAACTTCTTCGGACTCGATCATCTGACG
>JALQWJ010000173.1:0-3745 GCA_023258775.1 Burkholderiaceae bacterium
AGAAGGCGAGCAAAGCTGTGTGATGCATCCACATGATGCTCTTGGCCGCAATCTTGTCGACGGAGATCTTGTAAAGATTCACAATGATCGAGGTTCGCTCCATGCCAGGCTCCATATCAGTGATCGAACCCGTCAGGGGCTCATTGTTGGCTTTGGTATTTGGTGGCAAAAGCTCACGCTCAACGGAAACAATGTCAATGCGGTCACCCACCAAATGCTCACCGATTTAGGGCGTGCTGCTAGTTTTTATGACTGTCTTGTTGAAGTAAGCAGGCTAGATTAAACGACCATAGAACGCCACATCAGCGTCACGAGAGGGAGACACCAACATGCATCGAAACTGGCTCAAACACTACCCCCAAGGGGTGCCCTCGGAGGTCGATCCGGGTCAATACAACTCACTGGTGCAACTACTCGAAGAGGCCTTTACGCGCTTTAGGGACCGACCTGCCTACATTGGCTTTTCCAAACCCATGACCTATGGCGAACTTGACGATCGCTCGCGTGCGCTGGGCGCTTTTTTGCAAGCTCAGGGCGTCGAAAAAGGCGATCGCGTTGCGATCATGATGCCCAATGTCTTGCAATACCCGGTCGCACTGGCTGCGATTCTCCGAATTGGTGCGGTGGTTGTTAATGTTAATCCCCTTTACACCCCCCGCGAACTCGAGCATCAACTGAAGGATTCAGGGGCTCGAGCCATTGTGATTCTCGAAAATTTTGCAATGACGCTGCAGCAGGTGATTCGCAATACCGAGATCAAACAAGTTGTGCTTGCATCAATGGGTGATTTACTCGGATTCAAAGGCAAGATCGTTAACTTCGTGGTGCGACGCGTTAAGAAAATGGTACCCGAGTTCTCATTGCCCGGTGCGCATTTGTTTAACGATGCGCTTGCAACAGGGTCGAATCTTAGCTTTGCAAGTCCAGAGCTCCATCACGCCGACGTAGCCTTTTTGCAGTACACAGGTGGCACTACGGGTCTCTCAAAAGGTGCAACGCTCACACATCGAAATATTCTTTCGAACGTTCTTCAATCCGAGGCTTGGATGCAGCCCGCCCTGCATAAGGCCGGAAAACCATCCTTAGAAGGTGAGCAACTCACCACTGTTTGCGCGCTTCCGCTCTACCATATCTTTGCCCTGACGGTTTGTGCCTTGCTTGGTATGAGGGTTGGTGCGCTCAATATTTTGATACCGAATCCGCGGGATCTTGATGCGCTGGTTAAAGAGTTGCGCCCACATCGTTTCCATATGTTTCCTGCAGTTAACACCTTGTATAACGCACTTGCAGGACACGCTGCATTTAAGGAGCTCGATTTCTCATCATTAAGGGTCTCCAACGGCGGCGGCATGGCGGTTCAACGGGCGACGGCTGAGCGCTGGCTTGAATTAACCGGATGTCCGATTTGTGAAGGCTATGGCCTTTCTGAGACTTCGCCTTCGGCGACCTGTAATCCCACTGATACCGACGCCTATTCAGGCACGATTGGCATGCCCTTGCCATCGACCGAGGTGGTGATCCTTGACGACGATGGGCGCAAGCTTGGTGTCGGCGAGCGCGGTGAAATTGCTATTCGAGGACCTCAGGTGATGGTGGGTTATTGGAACAAGCCTCACGAAACTGCAAAAGTGATGACGCCCGATGGCTTTTTCAAAAGTGGTGATGTAGGCATCATGGATGAGCGTGGCTACATCACCATTGTTGACCGCAAGAAAGATATGATTCTTGTATCTGGGTTTAATGTCTACCCCAATGAAGTCGAATCAGTCGTGTCAATGCATCCGGGTGTTTTAGAGTGTGCGGCGATTGGGGTACCCGATGGTGCTGCTGGTGAAGCGGTTAAGCTTTTTGTCGTGAAACGCGATCCTTCGCTCACCGAATTTGCGCTTCGCGAGTATTGTGCAGAAAATTTAACCGGGTACAAGAAACCGAAAATTATTGAATTCAGAGCTGAACTGCCAAAAACGAATGTCGGCAAGATCCTGAGACGTGCGCTTCGCGATAGCGAGAAAACCGCATGAAAAAAAGTCCATTGAGTGAGCGTCCGCGCAAGGTAGCAGAAGACTTAAGAAGTCATCGCTGGTATGGCGTTAATGACATGAGATCCTTCGGTCACCGCTCACGTACCGCCCAAATGGGTTATCACCGAAGCGACTATGCGGGTAAGCCCGTTATCGCCATCATCAATACCTGGAGCGATATAAATCCCTGTCACTCTCATTTCAAGCAGCGCGTTGAAGAGGTTAAGCGAGGAATCTGGCAGGCGGGTGGATTTCCCGTTGAAATGCCCGCGATGAGTTTGAGCGAGCCATTTCAGAAGCCAACCACCATGCTCTACCGCAACTTGCTGGCAATGGAGACTGAAGAATTATTACGTTCTTATCCCGCTGACGGTGTGGTGCTCATGGGAGGCTGCGACAAGACAACGCCCGCGCTCTTGATGGGTGCGATTTCGATGAACCTTCCCTGTATTTTTGTACCAGCAGGCCCGATGTTGCGTGGCGATTACAAGGGCAAGTTTCTCGGTAGTGGTAGCGATACCTGGAAGTATTGGGCAGAGCTTCGTGCAGGCAATATCACCCCGAATGATTGGCAGGATATTGAAGATGGCATTGCCAGATCGGCAGGTCATTGCATGACTATGGGTACAGCGTCGACCATGACATCAGCGGCAGAAACGCTGGGATTTACCTTAGGGGGTGCCGCGTCGATTCCAGCTCCTGATGCAAGGCATGGGCAGATGGCAAGCTTAAGCGGCAAGGCGATCGTGGAGATGGTCTGGCACGACATGAAGCCGACGGATTTTTTAAGCGAAGCATCGTTTGATAACGCGGTAAGCGCAGTTCTTGCGCTGGGCGGTTCAACCAATGCTATCGTGCATTTGATCGCGATCGCCCGCAGAGCAGGTTTCTCGCTTGATCTTAATCGCTTCGATGCCTTGGCGCGCAACACGCCGCTTCTGGCAAATCTTCGCCCCTCGGGTGCATTTTTGATGGAAGATTTTTATTACGCAGGCGGCTTAAGAGCCCTGCTCTGGCAGATTCGCGATCTTTTGAGTCTTGACCAACTGACTTGTACCGGCCAAAGTTTGCGGCAGCAAATCGAAAGTGCTGAGATTTATCACGATGATGTGATCCGTCGGCGCGATAATCCACTGATCAGCAGTGGCGGTCTTGCGGTCTTGAGAGGTAATCTTGCCCCTGACGGAGCGGTGATCAAGCCTTCGGCGATGGAGCCTCATTTGCGACAACACAAAGGCCCCGCTGTTGTATTTAAGGATTACAACGATATGGCATCAAGAATCGATCTGCCCGATCTTGAGATTGATGCCAATTCAGTGATTGTCTTGCAAAGTGCAGGCCCTCAGGGTGCGCCAGGAATGCCTGAGTGGGGCCAACTGCCTATTCCACAAAAGCTTCTCAAGCAGGGTGTCCGAGATATGCTTCGTATTAGCGATGCACGAATGAGTGGTACAAGCTATGGCGCATGCGTCTTGCATGTATCACCCGAGTCGCATATTGGTGGACCGCTAGCGTTGGTTCAAGATGGCGACATGATAAGTCTTGATGTCGAAGCTCGCCGAATTGAGCTTATGATCAGCGATACCGAGATGGCTGCCAGAAAGGCGGCTTGGGTTGCGCCACCTGCCAAGTTTTCCCGAGGTTATGGTGCGCTGTATCTCAAGCACATTCAGCAGGCAGACCAGGGGTGTGATTTTGATTTCTTGCAGCCTGACTTTGCGGCT
>JALQWJ010000173.1:3755-4055 GCA_023258775.1 Burkholderiaceae bacterium
ATCCAGAGATCCATTAAATTGAGCCGCTCCTGTATCCAAACCCTGAAGGATCGGTATGACAGCTGTGAGTCGCGTTGCTTTAGATCGGTTGAAATCCTTTATCGCTGAGGCCTTTCGGATGGTCGGTATGCCTGCGTCCGACGCTGAGCAGGTAGCGAGCTTGATGGCGCAAGCCGATCTACAGGGTTCAGATGGACATGGGGTTTTGCGTTTGCCGCAGTACGTCAAGCGTATTAAGGCCGGCGGCATTAACTTGAACCCGGACATTCGCGTGATTATTGAGCGGCCGGCATGTGCCGT
>JALQWJ010000174.1 GCA_023258775.1 Burkholderiaceae bacterium
TCGCTTTATGCGGTCTACATCGACGCACTGATAAGCGATTTGGAGCGATCGCTTGCCTCGGTATGGGGCAGAACCGTCCAGAGCGTGTTTATCGGGGGCGGCACCCCCAGCTTATGTCCACCTCCATTGTTGGCCAAGCTGCTTGATGCTGTTCGAAGTTTGCTAAGACTTGCTGCCGATGCGGAAATCACCATGGAGGCAAATCCTGGCAGTTTTGAGCGAGAGCGATTCGAGGCCTTTGCTGCCGCTGGCGTAAATCGCCTAAGTCTCGGCGTTCAGAGCTTTTCTGATGAGCGCTTAAAGCGAATCGGGCGGATACATGATGCGAGACAGGCCGAGGAGGCGCTCGATGCAGCGCTGCGCATTTTTCCAAGGGTCAACATCGATTTGATGTATGGTCAACCAGGTCAGGATCTTGCAGGTTTTGACCGCGATTTGACATTGGCACTTGACCGCGCTGGGAACGCCCTGAGCCATTTATCAATCTACCAATTTACGCTCGAACCCAACACCTTTTTTGCCAAGCATCCACCCGCTGCAATGCCCGACGAGGATCTGCTCGAGGCCATGCAGTTGCTTATTGACGCGAAACTCGGCGCGGCAGGATTCCACCAATATGAAGTCTCTGCCTGGTCGCGTCCTGGCCAACGTTGTCGTCATAATCTCAATTATTGGCAGTTCGGTGACTATCTTGGTATTGGGGCAGGCGCCCACGGTAAACTCAGCGATCATCGAGGCATTCGGCGGACACTTAGGCGACGGAGCCCTCAGGCCTATGTCGAGTCCTTGCAGCAGACAGCCGATCAAGACTATGTGAACGAGCGTTGGCTACATGCGAAGGATTTGCCTTTTGAGTTCATGCTGAATGCCCTCCGATTAAAAGAAGGGGTGCCAAGCCATTGGTGGCAAGAGCGCTGTGGGCTTCCGATCCCTATTCTCGCAAGGCAAGCCAGGCAAGCCATAGATCAGGGTCTGCTCGAAGCTGATCCAAAGCATTGGCGAGCAAGCGATCTTGGTTGGCGCTTTCTTAATGACTTACAGGCCATGTTTTTGCACGATGCCTTGTAAAGGTGCAACATGTTCTATCATGGTGCGTCATAAGGTTTTTTGCACCGTCATAAGGCGTTGAAAATGGCCGCTAGTGGCTCAAAGGGTTCTAGGCCCTCTGTCCGGCAGATATCGTTTATGGCACGGTTCGTGCTGAAAATGTTTCAATCGGCTCTAGCTTATAAAATCCGCATGCTTTAAGCGGTTTTTTATGAGCGGTTTTTTGGCGACTTAATCCCGGTTTACTTGTTATGCCCTTCAACTCATGGAGATTAAAAGATGTCGAAGTCTGTGCAAGACGTCCTTAAGATGGTGAAAGACAACGACGTGAAATTCGTCGATTTTCGTTTCACGGACACCCGCGGCAAGGAACAGCACGTCAGTGTGCCGGTGTCCGCATTTGACGAAGAAAAGTTCAGCGCTGGTCATGCATTTGATGGCTCATCGATCGCGGGTTGGAAGGGCATTGAAGCCTCTGACATGTTGCTAATGCCCGATCCCACAACCGCGAATATGGATCCTTTTCGCGAGGAGTCCACGCTAATCCTAAGTTGCGATGTTGTTGAGCCCTCCGATGGCAAAGGTTATTCACGTGATCCGCGCTCGATTGCTAAGCGCGCTGAAGCCTATTTGAAGGCTTCGGGTATTGGTGATACTGCCTACTTTGGACCGGAGCCAGAGTTTTTCATCTTTGATTCGGTAACCTGGTGGTCCGATATGTCCGGTAGTTCAGTAAAGATCCACTCTGAAGAGGCATCCTGGAGTAGCGGCAAGGATATCGAGGGCGGCAATTTAGCGCACCGCCCTGCGGTAAAGGGTGGTTACTTTCCGGTGCCTCCAGTCGACTCTTTCCAGGATATGCGCTCGGAGATGTGTCTGATTCTCGAACAGATGGGCGTTCCCGTCGAAGTGCATCACCACGAAGTTGCCGGTGCTGGTCAGTGCGAAATTGGGACCAAATTCTCAACACTGGTTCAGCGCGCTGATTGGACACAGATCCTCAAGTATGTTGTTCATAACGTCGCGGCAAGCTACGGCAAGACGGCGACCTTCATGCCTAAACCTGTCGTCGGTGATAATGGATCAGGGATGCACTGTCATCAGTCAGTGTGGAAAGACGGCCTGAACCTTTTTGCAGGCGATAAGTACGCAGGACTTTCTGATTTCGCGCTTTATTACATCGGCGGCATTATTAAGCATGCACGTGCGCTTAATGCAATTACAAATCCTGGTACTAACTCATACAAGCGACTTGTTCCTGGGTTTGAGGCACCAGTGAAATTGGCGTATTCAGCGAGGAATCGTTCGGCGTCGATTCGGATTCCTTATGTCAGTAATCCGAAAGGTCGCCGGATCGAAGTGCGCTTTCCTGATCCAACGGCAAACCCCTATCTTGCATTTGCGGCAATGCTCATGGCGGGTTTAGACGGGGTTCAAAACAAAATTCATCCAGGTGAGGCAGCCGACAAAAATCTTTATGATTTACCGCCTGAAGAGGATGCAAAGATTCCGACCGTTTGCTCTAGCCTCGATCAAGCACTTGAGCAACTTGATAAGGATCGTGAGTTCCTTACTCGTGGTGGTGTGTTTAGTGATGAAATGATTGACGCATTCATCTCGCTAAAGATGGAAGAGGTCACCCGTTTCCGTATGACAACACACCCGATCGAATTTGATATGTATTACTCGCTATAAGGCATGTCGCCTTGCTATGAAAGGGGCGCGTGAAGTCGCCCCTTTTTTTATGTAAAACAAGCGGCTTGATCATGTTTTTGCTGCCAGGTCTCTGCCGCACTACCGTCATTGTTGGTGCCAGACTTCTTTCGAGCCACTGTAATCTTTGATGCCTGGCCTATCGCTTGTCCCAACCGCTTGCCCTCATGAAAGCTGCTGAGCATACGGTTTTTACATCGCTTAATTTGGCCGCTTCGGCCATCGTCTTGCTTGATCATGCAGGCAATGTTGTTTTCATGAATCTTGCCGCCGAGCAACTTTTCGAGTGCACGTCGAAAACACTTCAAGGTCAAGCATTTTGGCGATCCTTTGTTGACGGTGCCCCGATCGAACATTTGTTCTGGGATGGCAAGCGGCTCATGTATGGTGCAAAGCGATTTGAGTTAAGCCTAACAAGACCTGGTCGAGAGCCACTTTACTGTGCATGCACTGCGGTTGTGCCAGAAGGTGCTGACTTGGGGCTCGTTCTAGAATTTCAGGCACTCGAACAACGAAGGCGAGTGGATCGTGAAAACCGTATTTATGACTCTGCAAAGGCGAATCATGAACTCCTCCGTAATCTGGCGCATGAAATAAAAAACCCACTCGGTGGGATTCGCGGTGCTGCGCAACTCCTGGAGATCGATCTTCCAAGCGCTCACTTTCGAGAGTACACCCAAGTCATCATCAACGAGGCAGACCGCTTACAAAAACTGGTCGATCGCTTACTGGCACCTCAAAAGCATTTACCTAAAATAGAACTATTTAATATTCATCAGGTTTGCGATCGCGTTGGCTCACTAATTACCGTGGAGTATCCAAAGGGGATCAAGCTATGTCGCGACTATGACGCAAGCCTACCCGAGATTGAGGGCGATCTGGAGCAATTAATACAGGCCGTACTAAATCTTGCCCGTAACGCCGCTGAGGCGATGCAAGGGCAGGGAACGATTAGCTTTCGAACTCGGATCGCCCGACAGGTCACCATTGGCCGCATCAGACATCGATTGGCACTGGATTTGCATGTGATTGATAACGGTCCAGGGGTACCACAGGAATTGCGTGAGTCAATTTTCTATCCGTTGGTAACTGGTCGGGCTGGAGGTAGCGGACTTGGTTTATCAATGGCGCAATCCTTGGTTCAACAACACGGCGGCATTATCGAGTTTGAAAGTAAACCGGGAGAGACCGATTTCAAGGTCAGACTCCCATTAATAGGCGGCAAAAAGTGATGAAGGGTATCTGGATCGTTGATGATGACCAGTCGATCCGTTGGGTGCTCGAACG
>JALQWJ010000175.1 GCA_023258775.1 Burkholderiaceae bacterium
CGGGTGGCCCAGAGGTCATGACATTTGTCGATGTTGAGCTTGGAGCGCCCGCTGCCGGCGAAATTCAAGTACGCCATGAAGCGATCGGTTTAAATTATATCGATGTGTATTTCAGAACTGGTTTATACCCTGTTCCGCTACCTGCCGGGCTTGGCTTAGAGGGTGCAGGTGTCGTTACGGCCGTTGGCGAAGGCGTCGACTTCAAGCCTGGCGATCGGGTAGCTTATTGCGATCGGCCGCCAGGCTCGTATGCACAAATGCGCAACATGCCTGCAAAGTCGGTGGTGAAAGTACCTGATGGTATCGGCTTGGATACGGCTGCGGCGATGATGCTCAAAGGCATGACGGTTGAGTATTTGTTTCACCGTACTTTCCAAGTTCAAGCCGGACAAACGATCCTCTTTCATGCCGCAGCCGGCGGTGTGGGTCTAATTGCGATGCAATGGGCGAAGGCCTTGGGCTTAACCGTTATTGGTACTGTTGGTTCCGATGAGAAGGCAGAATTAGCCAAAAAGCATGGCTGCGATTACCCGATTGTTTATACCCGTGAGAATTTCCAACAGCGTGTCATGGAAATCACCGAAGGCAAGGGTGTACCCGTTGTCTATGACTCGATCGGCAAAGATACCTTCCAGGGCTCAATTGATTCGCTCTCGCCATTTGGGATGTTTGTCAGTTTTGGTAACGCTTCGGGGCCTGTCGCTCCCGTGCCCCTGACCGCACTCAAGGGTAGCCTTTATATGTGCAGACCGTCGTTGATGGCCCATACCGCAACGCGCTCAACCCTTGAGGCGATGTCAACGCGTTTGTTCGACATGGTGGATTCTGGCAAGGTCAAGATTGAGATCGATCAGCGATATGAACTAGAAAACGCTGCCCAATCTCATCGGGATTTGGAGTCGCGCAAAACAACAGGGTCGACCATTTTGCTGCCTTGATCAACATGCACGATCGATAGCGCTGAACATCGAGCTTTGATTGCCATATTTTCAGATCTATCGGCTCGTGATGCAAAAGCTTGAACGATCTGAGTCTAAGCTCGCGGCGCAATTCAAGGCGGTGGAAGACTTAGATCATTCGGGTGTTACGTCAAGCCCGAGCTTAGCTTCGGGCTTAAACCCCAATAACTTAATGGATCAACGCCAGTTTGCGGGTATTCTCCAACTCTATGGCGAAGCCGCCCTGGCTCGTCTGCAAGCGAGTCATGTTGTCGTAGCGGGAATTGGTGGTGTGGGTTCATGGGCGGCAGAGGCGCTTGCCCGATCAGCAGTCGGTCGTATTACCTTGATCGATATGGATCATGTTTCGGTATCAAATATCAACCGACAGGTTCATGCACTTCACTCAACGCTAGGTTCATCAAAAATTGAGGTGATGGCCGCTCGTTTGCGCGATATACAACCTAATCTTGATCTCCAGCTCATTGATGACTTTTTGACGCTCGATAATTTGCATCAAAGGCTCGATTTCGCTTTCGATGGCTTGATCGATGCGATTGATCAAGCTTCGGTTAAAGCTGCACTCATCGCACATATTCATCATCGTAAATTGCCGATGGTTGTCTGTGGCGCGGCTGGAGGTCGGGTTGATCCGCTAGCACTCAAAGCACAGGACTTGGCATTTACCACCCAAGATGCTTTGTTATCGAATATTCGAGCACGGCTTCGCAAACAGCATGGTTTTCCCCGTGATCTCAAAAAGGCCTTTGGGGTTACTGCGATTTATTCACTAGAGCCCTGGCGAGGCCACCGTGCAAGTCGCGATGCGGGTTCAGCCCTAGCCTGCTCAGGGTTTGGCTCCTCGATGATGCTAACTGCCAGTATGGGCTTAGCATCGGTCGTAAGACTGATTGAAAAACTCATGACTTTGTGATTGCTCGCAAGCATTTGCGGCACACAAAGGTTTGATCCGATATGCCGGATCCTTGTTTTTCAATCTTTCGAGGAACTTTTATGAAGACTGTATCGCAGAACGATCACGCCCATGCATCTCAGGCAAGCTTCCCATTTGTCAATCTGGTTCTGCCGCAAACACCCGCGGCAGAGCGCAAATCTTCCCTACTGAAGTCAACGAGTTTTCTTAAGGCCTCGCCAAGCTTCAGTCTTGGTTCCACGGTAAAAGGGGCAGACCAGGAGCTCGTTGCAGGCGAGTCAGCCGTTGAAGCGAGCGCAGTCTTGGTAGGCAAGACAACGTTGGAAGGTCAGGCAATCTCGGCAGCTAAGCAAGCTGCGTCAACGTTGAATTCTGCCTCAGTTGCCTCGACTATGCCTAAGCGTCTTGGCGATCGGATGCGCGGTGTGAGTCGATTCGCTAAACAGTCCAAGCAGCTTGGCGCGAGCGCTATTGAATATGGATTGATTGCAGCGCTTATTGCATTGGTGATCGTTGGCACGATTACAACGCTTGGTGGGGCGCTGAAGCTCAAACTCGATCAACTCGGCGTTGGCTTAGGCATTTGATTGCGCCATGCAAGGCAAGACCTATCTAGTAGGGGCGCTCGGACTATGCCTGGCGCTTGGTGGTGCTTTCGGCTTGAGCCATTGGCATCATCAAGCGCTCGAAGCTGAGCGTCTTCGTTCGAGTATCCCCGTGCTGGTTGCCTTGCGAGGACTTAACCAAGGCGAAGCGCTCGGTCCCCTGGATTTCCGAATGAGCGCTTGGCCAGCCGACGCCTTACCCGAGGGTGCGATTGTTGATGCTGCTGGCATTGAAGGTCGCGTGCTCACAGCGAGTCTTCAACGTGGTGAGCCCATTTTGCTGGGCAAACTCGCGCCGGTGGGGGCGCTCACCGGCCTCGTGCAGCGTATTAGTCTTGGGCATCGGGCAGTCAGCCTGAAAGTCACTGACGCTAGCGCTGTGAATGGCTTCATCCAGCCAGGGCACCGTGTCGATGTGATCGCTTATCTTCCAGGCAGTGCCTCAGCTGGACTTGCTGGTTTGAGTGCTCAACACCCGGCGCTGACGAGAGGTCTGATCGAAGACGTGCTTGTGATTGCTGTTGATCGGGAAGCTCAAACTGATCAAGGGCGTCCCAAATCCACCTCAGTCCTCACCTTGGAAATCAAGGCGGCTGACGTGGAGCGTTTCGAACACGCGCGCCAGCTTGGTGCAATCAGCCTTGCGCTTCGCCCCGACGGTGATAACACGCCCATACCCAGTAGCGGGCAAACAAGCGCAAGTCTGTGGTCAAGGTCCTCAACAACATCGTCAATCGGCAATACCGCTAAGGTGGTGGCCCTCAGGCCGTCAATTCCCAGGCATGAGGCAGCTCCAGGTGCGCAAACCGTCAATGCCCGCACCGATGATGCGCCCCCGGTACCGAGCCTCAAGATCGCAGCCAGCCACTGTGTGGAGATTATTGAGGGTCTTAAGGCGAGCAGGGAGTGTTTGCCGTGATTACATTATTGATACCTTTGCTGGGCTTCTGGTTATCAATCGCACTCTTACTTATTGATGGCTTTGCCATGCCACTTGAACGTATGAAGGCCGAGCATCGCGCTGCCGATTGCATCGTTCAGGTTTCTCTGCTGAGGGATCAAGCGATTGCGCAGGGGTCAGATCAAGCAAAGGATTGCGAGAAATCGCTCGATCTGACCGCAGCACTGAAGCTTGGCAAGGTCTTATCCGGCAAGAATATCGAGTCGGTTGGAGCATATTCAATAACGAGTCAAACACCAACGGCCTGTGCGCTCGAATTTGCTCTTTGCGTTCAACCCGAGGATCGGGCTGAAACCATTGCGATCAATGATTACCGTAGGATCCGCTATGAAAATCACCGTTGTAGCCTGGAAGCTCAGCGCATTTTTATACTTTCTTCCCAGCAAATGAATGAACCTTATTCGATTGCAGGCAACGCCGGCCAAGATGGGGTCTTAAGCCCCCAAGTCGGCCTTGCCCCGCTTATCAATTGCAATCAGCAAGGACCAATTGAAATCGCAACTGGGGACTGGCACTGTATTGAGTCTCATAACAAAAGTCTTCGTTGGTGGGGACTTGCTTCTCAATTATCAAGCCCCTGTTTGCGCTCAGCTTCGCAGCT
>JALQWJ010000176.1 GCA_023258775.1 Burkholderiaceae bacterium
ACACCATGCTTCGCGTGGGCGATTTACAGCGCTCGATCGACTTCTACACCCGCGTCATGGGCATGAATTTGCTTCGAACAACCGATCGTCCCGATCAGAAGTATTCGCTAGCCTTTGTGGGTTATGGACAAGGCAATCAAGAAGGGCAGGCCGAGATCGAGCTCACCTATAACTATGGTGTAGACCATTATGAATTGGGGTCAGCCTATGGCCATATCGCCCTGCTCACCGAGGATGCTCACGCCCAATGCGAGAAAATTCGCGCAGCAGGTGGAAAGATCACTCGCGAAGCCGGGCCCGTTAAAGGCGGCAGCACAGTGATTGCCTTTATCGAAGACCCAGATGGTTATAAAGTTGAGCTAATCGAACGCAAACGCTGAGTCTCGTTTTCCTTACGCTTAAGCCCGCTTTCCACCGAGTCTCATCGCCATGGCGCACCATGCCGACACAGGGATCTCTTGGGCGCGAGCTTCAGGCGCAAAACCCAGTGCAAGCGCCTCATCGGCGTCCACGCCTTGATCACGGAGCCAGCGCAACAAGTGCGAACGTACCATTTTGCGCCGCTGCTCAAAACCGACGCGCAAAAGCGTTTCCAGTTTTTCCTGAGGAAAATCAAGTCCTGGCTGTGGCCAAGCGCACTGCTGATGCGACACCAGGCGAAAAACAGCGGAAAGCACCTTAGGCGCCGGGCTAAACGCCTCAGCCGGCACATCAAGTAAGTGCCAGGCTTGATAGCAAGATTGCATCATTACACTGAGGCGCCCAAAATCGGCGCCACCCACTGGGGCAACAATTCGATCGACCACCTCTTTTTGCAACATAAATACTTGGTCAAACACAACCCTTCTTTGCGCCATTAAATGGAACAATAAGGGTGTGGAGATATTGTAGGGAAGGTTGCCCACCACATGAATTTGCTGCCCAAGCTTTGATGCAAGTTCTATAAAATTAAAACTCAACACATCGCCCTCGATAAGGCTGCAAAAACCTAATTGTTCCGCCTTGATCCGTCCGCGCATGACCGCAGCAAGATCTCTGTCGATTTCGATGAGCGTGAGCGACGCAGGCTGTGCAGCGATTAAGCCTTCGGTAAGCGCTCCTGTGCCTGGACCAATCTCAACACAATGACTGCTGGGTCGCAAGCCAATTGCTTCATGGATTGTCCTAAGCACTGATTGGTCATGTAAGAAATGCTGACCAAAACGTTTTCTTGCTCGAACTGTCGTTGGCGCTCCCCCCATCAGTTCGTGTCGCCACGATATTCAACATAGGCCCGGTCACGCAATTCCTGCAACCAACTGTCATAGGCCTCTTCAGCCTTGCGCTCTCGAAGCGCCATCCTGATTTGGGCACGCTGCCTTTCGATCGGAGGCACCTCTGTTCTTTTTTCTAAGACCTGAATAATATGAATACCAAAGGGCGAGCGAACAGGATTGCTAATCTCCTGTGATTCAAGTCTACTCATAGCGCGCTCGAACTCAGGTACCGTGTCGCCGGTCAGCAACCAGCCAAGATCTCCGCCCTTGGCGGCACTTCCATCTGCAGAGAGCTTTTTCGCCAATTCGGCAAAATCTTCGCCAGCTTTCAATCGCGTCACCACGTCCATAGCACGCCGGATCGCTTCAGCCTCCGGAAGTGACTCACTGACGCGAAACAAAATATGTCGAGCTCGCCACTGGGCAACAGGTGGACCTGCTGCAGCCGATACCTGCCGCAATTCGTTTAAGCGCAGCAAATGGAAACCTGCCGCGCTCCGGATGATCTGACTGAGCTGGCCGGGTTTAAGCTTTTCGATTTCGCGAACAAAAAGTGTTGGAAGCCGTTCCGCAGCGCGCCATCCCAAGTCACCACCCGCACTCGACTCCGGCGCTTCGGAATTCGCCGCAGCGAGCTGTGCAAAATTAGCGCCGGTTGAAATTTGCTGCCGCAAGGCTGTCATTCTTGCTCTTGCCTTCTCGGTTTGCTCAGGACTTGCTGTTTCAGGAATCCTTATTAGGATTTGTGCTAATTGATACTCAGTATTAGCCGAAGCACCAAGCGATGACAGGACCGCGTCGACATCAGCTTCGCTGACCTGAACCCTTGCATCGACTTCGCGCTCGCGCAAGCGCTGCATCAACATATCGTTGCGTAAACCCTCACGGAAGCTTGAAAGATCTCGACCCTGCGCCGCGGCTCGCTTGAGGAGTTCCTCGCGTTCCAGTTGGTTATTTCGGGCAATTTGGTCGATAGCGCGATCGACCGAAGCATCATCGATACGCATATTCATGTCCTTGGCAAGCTGCTGGCCAGCACGCTCAATAATCATTTGCTCAATGACTTGCCGTCGCACGACTTCATCGGAAGGTGCCGCTATTCCCCGCTCAGCGAATAGGCTACGGGCCTGGCTTATGCGCTGCTTAACCTCCAAATCGGTGATTGCTTCGTAATTCACAACGACTGCAATGCGATCCAAACCAAGCGATTGTCCAAAGCTTGGTGTACTTATCGAAAGCAACCATAAAACGGCAGCGAGCACTTTTCTATTTTTCATCGCAATCTCATTCGTAAGCGAAAAATGGAGAGTCGGGGATGCGTTCACGTTCTCGGGTGTACCCGGGAATACCCCGACGCAATATATCAAAGGGGTTGTTACCAATGCCGCCGAAGCCGTTAAGTTCGAGCTGAACAAAAATGGCGGTATTTGTAAGATCTGGGCCGGTAACATAACGTTGCAATACCGTGCGGAATGCCCAGCAGTCAGCCTTGCGTTCAGCACCAAATAAGCCTTCAATCACGCCAGGCCTTGCATCGACGGTTTGCAGGCTAACGGGATTGAGTACTTTTCGTTGGAAAGAATAATTGCTGCGGCCCAGTAAGGACCATGAACCGCTGATCGGCCAGCGCCAGGATGCATCGATTTGACCGACTTGATTCTCGATGAAGCGCAATTGCAGGTTGCCAAGACGCGATTCATCGGGTTGGTAGCGCGCGCCAAGAAAGGCACGCGCCAAATTACCACGGGTTAAGCCGACCTGAACGCCACCGTCCAAGTTCCAAGCCGAAAAGGGCTTACCACTTGCAACCATGAGGAGGTCGCTTTGCGGATCGGTGAGTTGCGGCTGACCCGCTATCTGCAAGCGTGGCTCACTCAGATGATAGCGAAGAGCAGCTGCTGCGCGAAACAATTCACGACCGGTATCGCTCCGCAACAAGCGAGAACTGAGCGCGAAAGTAAGCTGATTGGCGTCGGCGATCCGGTCATGGCCAATGAAGCGATTGTCTGCGAACAATTGGGCATAGCTGATGTCGGCAACCGCGGTATCGTAAATTGGCAGTTGCCTTTGTTCGCGGTAGGGAACATAGAGATAGAAGAGTCTTGGCTCAAGCGTTTGCTCAAGACCATCGACCCGACTCACTTGTCGCTCGAGAAAAAGCCCGCTGTCAATCGAAAATTGTGGCAGTACGCGTTGTACGGCAGCCTGATCGAGGATTGCCTGGCTAAAACCACTCCGATTTAGGGCTTCAGAAGGCGCAAATCGATAGTCGGTTGCATGCAAGGACAAGCTCGGCCTGATGTAGCCCCAGGGCTGGCGCCAGGGTGCTTGCACGCTTGGATTGATGACGGTTCGCCAACCCTCCACCGAATCGATCAAGGGTCTACGAAATCTTGCTACGTCGAGTACACCACCCCAATCAAGGCGTTGCGCTGCCCAGTTTGCTGATTCTCCGTCCGCATAACGATACCAACGCCATTCGATGCGCGGAACCGCTTCGTAGGGCGGCGACGTTCTCGCATCGAGCACGTTTTGATAAGTCGTTGCCGATAAGGTCAGCGCACCCTCGCCGAGACTACGACTTGCAACGATGGCGCGAGGAATGCTGCGAATCGAACTACCAATAATATTGCGGCTGTAGTCGACCAGGTATTGATCATCCGATACAGATCGTACATCCCACTGCCCGCTCCATCCAGCTAAGTTTTGAAAACGATGCAGACTCGACCAGTAGTAACGAGGCTCACCAGTTCTCAGGTCATTGGGATTGAGCTC
>JALQWJ010000177.1 GCA_023258775.1 Burkholderiaceae bacterium
TGGCGGATCGCTCCTTTTGACGCTGCGTAGGCAGGCTGCTTTGGACCGCCAAAAAAGCTGAGCATTGATGCAATAAATACAATCGAACCGGATTGACTTGCGAGTTGCGGCCGCATAAGCGTTGAAAGCCGCATACCGGCCGAAAGGTTCACATCGATAACCTCGTCAAAAACATCGGGATCGTGTTCAGCTTCTCGTCGAATCATGCCCGCACAGTGCACCAAGACGTCGAGTTTTTCAAAGGACTGGGCTAAGTCAGCCAGCGCTGCATGATCGCGCACATCGAGCACGCGGCAGTCGACGTTTTCAAATCCGGGTTGCCGCCTGGCGAGTTCAACCTCGTCGGCTGTTAGCCCGGTTGCTAGCACCTTGGCACCAGCTGCTGCAAAGGCACGCGCAGAGGCCGCACCAATCCCGGAAACCCCACCTGTAATCAAAACTCGTTGTCCTGTGAAATCAAACCAGGCTTTAGCCATTAACGCCTCCTCAAAAGAAACTGCCAAACTCCCTGACTGACCCTTTGTTCTAACAAGTCATTGCCGGTCTGCCTCGCAAAGGTATTGAAGTCACGCTCTGCGCCCTGATCAGTGGCTAGCACCAACAGGGTCTGTCCAGCCTGCATGCTGTTGAGTGCCTTTTTTGCCTTGAGGATCGGCAAGGGACAGTTCAATCCTTGTGCATCAACCGTCACGTCTGCCTTGATTGCACCTTCAGCTTGCATTACGAAGCCTCCTTAAGCTTTGCATTCAACCAATCCTGAACCGACTCAAGCGCCTGGGCAAGCTTTGCCACTTCCGTGCCTCCGGCTTGCGCCATATCAGCCCGCCCGCCTCCTTTGCCACCGACTTGCTTGGCCACAAAATTCACCAACTCGCCAGCCTTAACTCGATCAAGCAAATCCTGCGTTACGCCGGCAATAATGCTGATTTTCTCGTCTTCAACCACCGATAAAACAATGACGGCAGAGCCAAGCTCCTGCTTGAGCTGATCCATTGTCTCGCGAAGGCTCTTGGCGTCAACGCCTTCTAGCTTTGCAGCGAGCCATCGTACCTCACCGATTTGCTGGGCCTGAGCTGCCAGACCCGAGCCCTGGGCTGCTGCCATGCGTGACTTGAGTTGCGCAAGCTCCCGCTCCATGCCTTTCATTTGTTCGAGTACGTCGCGAAGTCTCGCATCAAGCTCGGTGCTTGGCGCTTTAAGCAAATGGGCGATGCGCGCAAGCTGGGCATCCTGCTCCTGCGAAAGCCCAAGCGCAGTTTCCCCAGTAATTGCCTCGATCCGCCGGATACCCGCCGCCACGCCCGACTCGCCGATAATCCTAAAACTGCCAATATCACCCGTGCGGACAACATGGGTGCCGCCGCAAAGCTCGCGTGAACTGCCAATTTCGAGGACACGCACCACATCGCCATACTTTTCGCCGAACAAGGCCATGGCGCCAGCTTTGACGGCTTCGTCAAAGGGCATTACCCGGGCACTTGTTGCGTTGTTGAGCAAGATCTCCTGATTCACGATGCGCTCAACTTCACGCAATTCTGCGGGACGCATGGCTGCGTGATGGCTGAAGTCAAACCGTGTTTTGTGTTCGTCGACCAGCGAACCTTTTTGTTGCACATGGTTACCTAAAACCTGCCGAAGCGCTTTGTGCATCAGATGCGTTGCGGAATGATTTCGAATGGTATGGGCACGCAAGGTCGGGTTGACTTCGGCGCTTAACACTTCACCCACCCGCAAGCTACCCTGCTTGATGACCGCATGATGACCGAAGACCTCGGCACTGATTTTCTGGGTATCTTCGATGTCGGCTTCAAAACGATTCTCGCTACGACCGGCTAACCGTCCCCGATCGCCAACCTGACCTCCCGACTCAGCATAAAAGGGTGTGCGATCAAGCACGATAATGGCCCGATCGCCGGCTTTGACTTCATCCACGGACAGACCTTGGCTGTAGATCGCTATAACTTTTGCATCTTCGATCAAACAATCATAACCATCGAAGCGGGTAGCATCACCGTGAAAATCGATACCCGCTGCAGCCTTGAACTTACCGGCCGCCCTTGCCTGATCACGTTGTCGAGACATGGCAATTTCAAAACCAGCTTCGTCCACAGTGACGCCTCGTTCGCGACAAACATCCGCCGTCAAATCGAGCGGAAAACCGTAAGTGTCGTAAAGCTTAAATGCGGTCTCACCATCAAGTTGGCTAAGCCCTGGCACAAGCACTTGCTCAAGCAGGGCCATCCCGTGCTCCAAGGTTTCGGAAAATCGCTCTTCTTCCTGCTTGAGCACCGCTTTGACATGCGCTTGCTCTCGCACGAGCTCGGGATAGGCGCTGCCCATCGCCAAGCCCAGGTCCTCAACAAGATGGTGAAAAAAAAGTGTACGACAGCCTAGCTGGTAACCATGTCGGAGCGCGCGCCTGATGATTCGTCGGAGCACATAGCCACGACCTTCATTGCCGGGAATAACGCCATCGACAACCAAGAATGCGCAAGCGCGAATATGGTCAGCGATCACCCTAAGCGATGGGTCTGCCAAGTCCGCTGTGTCGGTCTGTCTTGCGGCCGCAATGATCAATTGTTGAAACAAATCGATCTCATAATTGCTATGCACATCTTGTAACACCGCTGCAATCCGTTCAAGTCCCATACCGGTATCCACGCAAGGTCTTGGCAGCGGCGTGAGTACTCCCGCCTCATCGCGCTCGTACTGCATAAACACCAGGTTCCAGATTTCAATGTAGCGATCGCCATCTTCTTCGGGCGATCCTGGTGGCCCACCAGCAACATCAGGCCCATGGTCGTAAAAGATTTCAGAACACGGACCACAAGGTCCGGTGTCAGCCATCTGCCAGAAGTTATCGCTCGCATAACGAGCGCCCTTGTTGTCCCCGATCCGAACGATTCGTTCATTGGGAACACCTATGTCCTTTGCCCAGATATCGAAGGCCTCGTCATCCTCAGCGTAGACCGTGATCCAGAGCTTTTCTTTGGGGATCATGTAACGCTTCGTTAAAAGATCCCAGGCAAAGTGGATTGCATCGCGCTTGAAATAATCCCCGAAACTGAAATTACCCAACATCTCGAAAAAAGTGTGGTGTCTCGCGGTGTAGCCAACATTCTCGAGATCGTTATGTTTTCCCCCAGCACGCAGGCTTCGCTGCGAAGTTGTTGCACGGCGGTATGAACGCTGCTCTTTGCCGAGAAATACATCTTTGAACTGCACCATGCCGCTGTTGGTGAACAAAAGCGTTGGGTCATTAGCGGGAACCAACGAACTGGACGCAACAACCGTATGTCCGCGTTCAGCGAAAAAGGCTAGGAATTCAGCACGGATATCTGCAGACTTCATGGCATGTTCTCAAGTTAAGTCGCCTTGCAATCTCGGTTGCGAGGCGGGGAGCCATGGATTCTAGCCAAGAAAAAGGGGCGGCGGCGGTTAGCCGCGCCCCACAAAGGAGACCGTCAAGATCCGGAATGAGCCGTAATGTCCCAAGCCAGACCGGGTCGTGGATCCGTGAAATCCGCAACCTGTCTGAGTGTGTGCTTGTGTGAGTCGAACTGTCTGTCGCCTGTCGCACATTGCTGTAAGGCGATGTAATCAAAGATTTCGGAAATCAACTGAAGATACGGAAACCAGCTGAAGATGGAAAAAAATCTACGACGTCAATTCTCAAAGCGGCTCATTGCCTCCGGGACGGTGATTGCGCTTGGCGAGCGCTCACTTGTCATGACTTCAGGCAACGCATTGGCCCAGAGCGCTCAGCAGCACAACTGGCCTGGCAAGGCCATCAAGATCGTCGTGCCTTATCCGCCAGGAGGCCCGCTTGATCAAATTGCAAGAGCGCTTGCAGAGCGCATGAGAGAAAGTTTGGGCCAAGCTGTCGTGGTTGAAAATCGCGCTGGTGCGGGTGGCAACATCGGTGCCGACTATGTCGCAAAGGCCCAAGCCGATGGCCATACCCTGGTCATTGGCGCAGTCGCGACCCACGCGATCAATCCCTTTCTCTACGCACGAATGCCTTAC
>JALQWJ010000178.1 GCA_023258775.1 Burkholderiaceae bacterium
GGGTGCTGGGTCAAACACGCCAGGCTTAATCAATTTGGGTGTGCTTGCCAATGCCTTGCAATCACGTGCCAACGGCAACGTGCTCGCAACGCCAAATCTCTTAACGCTTGATAACGAAGAGGCACGTATTATCATCGGGCAAAACGTACCCTTTGTAACCGGTTCTTATGTCAATACCGGTGCAGGTGGCGGTGTTGTGAATCCATTCCAAACGGTTGAGCGGCGCGACGTAGGCACAACGCTTCGGGTCAGGCCGCAGGTTTCTGAAGGCGGTACGGTCAAGCTTGCGATTTATCAGGAAGTTTCTAGTATTCAGGACAAAACATTAAGCGCTGGGTTGATCACCAACCGTCGTGCGATTGAATCCAATGTACTTGTCGACGATGGCCAAATTATTGTGCTTGGTGGCTTGATTGAAGACCGCACAAGTGGTGATACCCAGTCGGTGCCCTTTTTGGGCGATATTCCGATTGCAGGTCAGCTCTTTCGCTACGATGCACGCTCGCGTAATAAAACAAATCTTTTGGTTTTCTTAAGACCACGCGTGCTGAGAAGCGCCGAGGCTGCCTCAGCACTTACCCAAGATCGTTATGAATTCATGCGCGGTGTGCAACAAGAGCAAACCCTTCCAGCCGGCGTGCTAATGCCCAAACAGGAGAGTCCGGTTTTGCCGGAGATTAAGCGATGAGTTTTGACGATCCGGCATGGGTGCCTATTTCCCCTGCCAGACTGATGCCTTATAGCTTTGCGCGCAGCCATCAGTTGCTCATCAAAGCCGAAGACGCTGGTCGATTACTGGTTCAGTGCAGTGAGGCGAGCAGCCATGCCGGGCTCAATGAGCTTTATCGGGTGATGGATCACGAGCTTGTTTTACAGCATTTGCCCAAAGAGCAATTAGAGCGCGATATTGCGCAGGCTTACGCCCGACAGGATGGTTCAGCCGCAGCGGTTGTGGATGCAGTGGAAAGCGATCTTGATCTGAGTCAATTGATGCAAGATGTGCCCAGGGTTGAAGATTTGCTCGATGCTCAAGACGATGCACCGATTATTCGCATGATCAATGCCCTACTCACGCAGGCCGTGCGTGATGGTGCCTCCGATATTCACATCGAAGCCTTTGAGCACTTCTCGCTTGTTCGTTTTCGTATTGACGGAAACCTCAGAGACGTCGCGCGTCCTCGACGCGAGTTACACGCTGCGTTGCTGTCGCGGATCAAAATTCTTGCAGCCCTCGATATTGCTGAGAAGCGTCTGCCTCAGGACGGGCGCATGGCCTTGAAAGTGGCGGGAAAGCCAATCGATGTTCGAGTTTCGACCTTACCGACTGGACATGGCGAGCGCGCAGTGCTTCGCTTGCTTGATAAGCAGGCGGGTAGGCTCGATTTGAAGGCACTTGGATTAGCTGATGACACCCGTGCTGCGATGAGCAAGCTGGTTCGACAGCCTCATGGGATCGTCCTGGTTACCGGTCCAACGGGTTCTGGCAAAACAACCACGCTTTACGCCGCTTTGGGTCAATTGGATAGTAATGTAACCAATATTTTAACCGTTGAAGACCCGATTGAATACGATTTGGAAGGCGTTGGTCAGACGCAGGTTAATGCCCGAATCGATATGGATTTTGCAAGAGCATTAAGGGCAATTCTTCGCCAAGATCCCGATGTGGTGATGATCGGCGAGATTCGCGACTTGGAGACCGCCCAGATCGCGGTTCAAGCCTCGCTGACGGGTCATTTAGTGCTTGCTACCTTGCATACCAACGATTCAATTGCAGCGGTGACAAGACTTGTTGATATGGGTATTGAATCGTTCCTATTATCATCAAGTTTACTGGGTGTTTTGTCTCAACGCTTGATTCGCTTGCTGTGTGCTTCGTGCAAAGTGCCAGATCCGCTTCACCCTGGTGCCTGGCGCGCGCAAGGCTGTCCGGCCTGCGCACAAAGCGGATTTCGGGGCAGGGCAGCGATCTGTGAGCTTTTGCAGGTGAATGAGCCGATGCAAGCCCTAATTCATGAAGCAGCCTCTGAGACGCGGATGCGTGAACTTGCCCAAATCAGCGGCTTTAGGAGCATGCGTGAGGATGCCCAACGTTGGGTCCGTGATGGCCTGACCAGTATGGACGAAGTGCTGCGCGTCACCCGAGACGCCTAAACCCAGCATGGCTGCATTTCGCTTTGAGGCTTTGCGTGGTGACGGAAAGCGTGAACGTGGGTACCTCGACGCCGAGTCAATGCGCCAGGCCCGATCGATCTTGCGCGAACGTGGTCTGATTTGCCTGCAACTTGAGCGTTCGGAGCAAAGCAAGGCGCAAAGCCGAGAAATTGCGTTTTTTTCGGGCAAGGTTAGGGCAGCCTCGCTTGCCAACGCGACAAGACAGCTCGCAAGTCTGGTCGCTGCAAGGCTGCCTTTGGAGCGTGCCTTGCTTGCTGTGGTTGAGCAAGCCGAGGAGGCGCGGCTGCGAGATCTTATTTCGGCTGTTCGTAGCGAAGTGGTTGCAGGGCAGTCGCTTGCGCAGGCCCTTGCGGCTTATCCTCGAGACTTTCCTGAGACATTTCGTGCGGTGATCGCAGCCGGTGAGCAGTCCGGCGATCTTGCCCCGGTCTTATTGCGACTTGCATCCGATTTGGAGCGCTCAGGACAATTGACCCAGAAAATTGGCCTTGCCCTTGTGTACCCAGCAATCGTCAGTTTGGTTGCGATCGCCGTGATTATCGCGCTGATGAGTACGGTCGTACCCCAGGTCGTTCAGGTATTTGCGAGCACGCGGCAAACCCTGCCCTGGCTCACTCAGGCACTGATTATTGCCTCTGACCTCATCCTCGCCTATGGACTTCATGCAGCTGCCCTTTTGCTCGTTGCAAGCCTGCTTTTTGTTCGTGCGATGAAGGAAAAGCCTTTCAAGCGCATGATTCACCGAAGGCTGATCGGCTTACCGGTGCTGGGCAAACTGATCATCGATTGGAATACCGCCCGGTTTTCGTCAACGCTTGCCATGCTGGTCGCCTCAGGGGTGCCTTTGATGCAGGCATTAGTTGCAGCGGCAAGTACGGTTGGTAATCTTGTGATGCGTGAGGCGGTGATCCTGGCACTTGAACGGGTGCGTGAGGGCATGAGCCTTTCAAAGGCCCTGGCCGATGCGCCGGGGTTTCCGCCTCTGCTCAAGCATCTGATTGCGAGCGGTGAGGCAACCGGCGATCTCGACAAAATGCTCGATCAGGCTGCTGTTGTAGCTACGGCACAAGCTGAGCGCCGCGCACTTTTAACGACGAGCATTCTTGAGCCCCTAATGATTCTGGTCATGGGCGCCATCGTGCTCACGATTGTGCTTGCTGTCATGATGCCGATCCTGGATATGAACGCACTGGTACGCTGATTTCAGCCGAAATCCAGTGGCTTGTTACACTTGGCACACTGAAAGGTCAGGTCATGACAGCTTCTCAACATCCCGAACATCCAGCGAATTTCACTGATTTCTCAAATCACTTCTTGGTGGCGATGCCGGCCATGGCTGACCCTAATTTTTCAGGAACGGTTGTTTATCTGGCTGAACACTCACCCAAAGGTGCGCTTGGTATTGTGGTGAATCGGCCGCTTGAGATCGATTTGGGCAATCTTTTTGAGCGCATAAGCCTTAAGCTTCACGACGAAAGTTTTGCGACCAAACCGGTTTTTTCTGGCGGCCCTGTGCAAAATGATCGAGGCTTTGTGCTGCATTCGCCTGCTGGCGAATTTAATTCGAGTATCCATGTCGGTCCAGATATTGCGCTAACCTCCTCCAAGGATGTGCTCGAGGCTGTGGCAGAAGGGCGGGGTCCGGAACGATTACTGATGGCACTTGGTTACGCCGGCTGGGGAGAGGGGCAGCTCGAAGAGGAGATTGCGGCAAATGCATGGCTTACCGTGCCGGCAAGTCCATCCTTGATGTTTGACGTTCCTGTTGAACAACGCTTTCATCAGGCTTTTGGCCTTTTGGGTATTCATCCGATGTTTTTATCATCGGCAGTAGGACATGCCTG
>JALQWJ010000179.1 GCA_023258775.1 Burkholderiaceae bacterium
GGCTGGATTCTGTCTGGGATTCAACAAATGGGAACTAGCCATTAAGCGATTGGTTGAGCGCCTCAGCCTGGCGGGGTTGAGCGCGTTGTTTCAACAAAATCCCTGGGCACCTCAACGTCTTGCTGGCTTTGCTGGCAAGACGTTTTGTTTTACGCTGATTGATGCACCGGCGGGATTGCCCGAAGAATTTTCGATGCGCATCGCGCGCGATGGTTATTTTGAGCATTGGTCTAGCAAAGATTACGACCTAAGCCTAAACTTAGTCTTTGATCCAGCCTTAATCGCTCAATTTGCCCAGCAAGGTCCAAACGCGCTTCTTCCAAGGTTAAAAGTGGAAGGTGATGTGATGTTGGCTGCCGCGATTGGCGAAGTGTTTCGCGATTTGCATTGGGATTTTGTTGGTCCAATCTCGCACTACACAGGACCCGTCATAGCGCATCGTTTGGATCTTCACCTACAGCGTTGCGCTTCGAGCTTGAAGCGATACGTTGTTGCGTCGGCATGGGCAAGGCGCGAGCCATCCACTGCATCACAAGAAACCAGGCCAGGGCCATCAATGTAGGTCCTAGAAACACCCCGATCACGCCAAAGGCAATAACTCCTCCGACCGCTCCAACCAGCGTAAGCACAAAAGGCATGGCCGAACCTCGGCTGATTAGCATCGGTTTGATTACATTGTCTGCACTAGAAATCACCAAGGCGCCCCAGACCAGCATAAACATAGCCCAAGGTGTTTCACCCTGCTGAAGCAGCCAAAAAGCGGCTGGTCCCCAAACCAACGCGGTGCCAAATGGAACAAAGGCGCCTAAAAAGGTGAGCAAACCCAAGGTCAGCGACTTAGGCACCCCAGCGATGGCATAGCCGGCCCATCCGAGTAAACCCGACACCACGGCAGTGCCTACAATGCCGTAAACCACGCCTTCGATCGTGCGGGCGGTAAGCCGCAATAACTCAGGCCCTTCCTCCGACAGTCGTCTTGCGCCCTGACTTAGCCATGCGGCAATGCGCTCACCGTCGCGCAAGACAAAAAAAGATAAAAACACGGCGATTAAGAGTTCAGCAATACCACTGCTGACTTCTCTTGCAGCACTCAGTATCAAACCACGGTGCTGTTCAAGGAGTGCTAAGGATTGTGATAGCAAGGCGCTACCGTCATGTCGATAGTTTGCCCATTGATCGGCGAGCCAATGACCGACAAAGGGAATTGTGGCGAGCCATAGGGGTGGTTCTGGAAGACCGTCTTGCATTAGATTTCTGACCTGGGCCAAAAGGTCTTCGGTGTAGTTCGCAAGTAAAACGCTCGCTGCGGCGATCGGGGCAACCAGTAAACCGAGCAAGGCCAGACTAATGAGTGTGGCAGCTAAATTGCTGCCAAGGCGCAAGCGATGTGCCAGCAGTTCACGCAGCGGCCATAGGGTGATACTCACAATCGAAGCCCAAAGCAGGGCGCTGAAAAAAGGCAAAACAACCAGTACCGCGGCGATGAGTAGAACGATCGCTGCAGCAATACCTAGCCAACGGTCGGTGCTTCGATGATTTCCCATGGCGCAATGCTAAGTCTAAAGGGTGAAAAACACAGCCATGGGCTTAAAGTGCGCTTGATGAGTAACAAGACCTAGCGGGCATTTAAGCTCTGAAGATAAAGTAAACCGCAGCTAGCAAACAAAGCCCAGCCCACAGGTAATCGAGTTTAAAAGATTCGTTCATCACCAACATTGAAAACGGTAAAAAGACCGCAAGCGTAATGACCTCCTGCATGATTTTCAGCTGGCCGAGGCTTAGTTGGGTGAAACCGATGCGATTGGCTGGAACTTGCAGCAAATACTCAAACAGCGCGATGCTCCAGCTGATCAACGCTGCCCACCACCAGGGCTTGTCTGCAAGATGCTTTAAATGACCGTACCATGCCCAAGTCATGAAAACATTGGAGAGCACCAGCATCGAACCGCTGATCAGCGCAATCTGTCCAAAGCTTGCCTGGCTTAGCCAAGCTGTCCAATTTGTCGTGAGCGATTGAAGCATGGTGTGCGGCGAAAGAAAACCCAAGCCTGAGGGTATCGCGAATTGAGCCATGCTTGGATCGAGTGGTTTGCCGTTGGCAGTGCATTGCTTGCGGTTGGCCTGGGTGTGTTGGGTCTGCGCATCACTTGGATTTTTTGGGTGATATCGAGCCTTTTTTACCTTCATATTTTTGCTGAGGCGAGGCTCTGGGCCGATAGTGCATTGCAGCTTGTGTTCATCGCTGCGGCGATATGGGGTTGGATGCGCTGGGGGCGGCAGGTATTCTCGCCAGGATTGATGGCGATGAAAGCGAGGCTGATCGCTATCTTCTGCGCTTGTTTATGCTGGCTCGTCGTGTACGGTTTGCTTACTATCCTCGGTGGGCATGCGGCTTTGGGAGATGCATTTGTTGCTTCGTTTAGCCTGATTGGACAAGTCCTCATGGTTCGCCAACGACTTGAACATTGGCTGTTTTGGCTCGTCGCAAACCTTACCGGGGTGGGACTTTTTTGGATTCAGGGTTTAAAGGCAACTGCAGGGCTTTACCTCTTTTTCGCTTTGTTGGCGCTGATCGGCTTAAGGCAATGGCAAAAGCAGATTGACTTGCAAGTCTTATCAAGTCAGGCAGCGTATCTGCCAGACCAGGGCCAAAGCGCGGCCAAGCCAATCAGTCAGGTACGAGCCTGACCCAATCGGTTTGGCCGAGCACAAGCATGACCCAAGATCAATGGTCAAACAACCCGGCGAAACCTCGAAAACGCAGCGTCATTGCGATGCTAGGCGGTGAGTGCACAGGTAAGACAAGTCTTGCGCAAGCCCTGTCTGTGGATTTCAAAATCGGCTACATACCCGAAGTCTTGAGGGATTTTGTGGACCAGTGTCAGCGCAGCCCTCGCATGGAAGAACAAGACGCGATCCTCTTGGCGCAATGCGATGCCATTGGAGAGGCGCTTAGCGAGCTGGATCCAGGCGCAACTGGCCCCATACTGATCTGCGATCCTTCGCCCTGGATGACAGCGATTTACAGCCTCCAATACTTTGGAGACCAAGCCATGTTTGCTAAGGCTCAGGCCCTCATGCTTGCCCTGGCGCATGCCCATCAATTTAACTGGTTTCATCTTCACTGTGCCGATGACATCGTGTGGCGGGCAGACGGCTTGCAGCGTGATGGCCCAAGCCACCGTGCAAACAGTCTTGCACTGATCGAGCAATACCCACCACTCCGAGGAATCGCGGGGCATGACAGGATCGAATTTCTGCAAGGTGGATTGGATGAGCGCCGCAGGATCAGTCAATGCAGACTTGATGACTTAGCGTATGAGCGGATTCAGAAACCTCATGCTTAACCCAAGAATCGTACTGACACGGTTTTGTCATGTGCTAGCGTTGAGTCTTCGCTAGGGGTCCCGTAAAACCGCCGCATAGCCATCTTGCTTTGGGGCGTCTGCTTGCAGACGGGTGAGAAAAACCCTTCGAACCTGATCGAGTTAAGACTTGCGCAGGGAAGCGTGTGTTCGAAGGCAGTTGCAGCGATGCTCGACTGTGATCCGAGCCGTATTCCAAGCCTTTTATCTTGTCTCTGCAGTGTTCGAAGGTTCGAACAAGGAATCGACAAGCATGGATAAAGGCAAACAGCGTGCTCCATTAAAATCGCGGGTTTCATCGAAAGCAGGCGCGCAAGCAAAAAGCCAGGCTCCGTTCATAGGCATGATCTGCGCGGTGCATGCCTTATGTGTGGGCTCGCATTCGAATGCCTGGGCTCAGCAAGAGCGACTCGAAGTCCGCAGCAGCAGCCTTCAGGCTGAAGCCGCCTCGCTGACAGGCTTCGGCAGCCCTTTGCAAAACCTGCCGTTTGCGATCACGAACATCGACACCGAGGCGCTCAAGTCCTTCGGGCTCCAAGCTCTATC
>JALQWJ010000017.1 GCA_023258775.1 Burkholderiaceae bacterium
AGCCGCGCACCATTTCGAATCTTCAATATTGGCAACAATGCCCCAGTGAGTTTGATCACCTATATTGAAGCCATCGAACAAGCGCTTAATCGCAAGGCTATTCAAGAGCATATGCCTTTGCAAGCTGGCGATGTGCCCGATACCTTTGCTGATGTCAGTGCCCTGGTAGATCAAGTTGGCTATAAACCTTCGACCCCGGTGCAAGTTGGCGTCCAACGTTTTGTAGATTGGTATCGAAATTACTACAAGGTGTAAAGCTAGCGCTTGTGCTAAAGCTTATCAACGAAAATCCCGGCTTGCCTTAGGTTCAAAAATGCCGAGGTGCGCACTGTGGTCTTCAACGCGTGCGGCTAGTAAATGAGTGACTTGACCCCCAGTGTGTGGATCACGCTGCCAGCGACCGTAGACAGTCATGAGTTGCGCGTTGAAAATTGCCTGCCGATAACGAGTTACAAGATCTGGAAAGATGACGACTTGAATAACCCCTGTTTCATCTTCTAATGTTATAAATATCACGCCTTTGGCTGTTTCTGGCCTTTGTCGGTGGGTGACGATGCCACTTCCCCGAGCAAGAGCACCGTCTGATAATTGGCGTAATTCAATTGCAGCGTTTATACGGTATTTTTGTAAGAACGGTCTAATGAGGGCCATTGGATGCTTGCCCATGGATACCCCCAGGTGCTTGATATCAGCAGCTAGATTTATGTATTCATCGGGTTCCTCTATAGCAATTGGGGGCGATTCAAGCGCTGAATCTTCAGTGATCTTCAACAATTGAGAATGCGACTCCCAGGAACTTACCTGCCATAGGCTGTGGCGGCGATGACCACCCAGTTGGCTCAACGCATTAGCTTTGGCAAGCGCTTGGAGATCGGCTTGATCAAGCCCTGTCTGGCTTACGAATGAGGCAAGCGCTCTCGGACTTTCGCGAGAGAAGAACTCTTTAGGGATTTCGAATGAGGCAAGCGCTCTTGGGTTTGCACAGCTTTGCCACCGTTCAATAGCTTGCGCAGCAGAAACGCTCAGCCCTCGCACCATATGCAAACCAAGTCTCACCGCATCGCTGCCGTCTGCTTGCCGTTCAAGTTTTGATTCCCATTGACTGTGCAATACATCGACAGCAAGCACCTTGACCCCATGGTGACGGGCATCTTGAATCAATTGCGCTGGGGCGTAAAAACCCAGAGGTTGACTGTTGAGCATCGCAGCCAGAAAAGCTGCGGGTTCATGGCATTTAATCCAGCAACTCACATAAACCAGTAGGGCAAAACTTGCTGCGTGGCTTTCGGGGAAACCATATTCTCCAAAGCCTTCAATTTGTCGAAAAATCTGCTGGGCGAACTCGACTTCATATCCTCGTTCTTGCATGCCTTGAATTAAGCGTTGCTCAAACAATTCAAGCTTGCCGCGTCGACGCCATGCCGCCATGGCACGTCTAAGTTGATCTGCCTCCCCAGGCGTAAAGCCTGCAGCTAATATAGCGATTTGCATCACTTGCTCTTGGAAGATCGGTACACCCAGGGTGCGTTCAAGTGCGGGTTTAATCTCTTCTTTGGGAAAGATCACTTTTTCCAGACCTTGACGCCTTCGCAAGTAGGGATGAACCATACCGCCTTGAATCGGACCAGGTCTCACAATCGCTACTTCGATCACCAAATCATAAAAACACCGAGGTTTGAGTCTTGGGAGCATGGCCATTTGGGCTCGAGATTCAATCTGAAATACCCCAAGAGTGTCGCCTGCGCTAATCATCTCGTAGGTTTTAGGGTCCTCGGCCGGAACATCTTGCATGCGAAATGTGTACCCATCACGCGCACTGATCAGATCGAGCGCTCTCCGAATGGCACTTAACATACCAAGCGCAAGAATGTCGACTTTAAGCAATCCTAGGGCGTCTAAATCGTCCTTGTCCCATTGAATCACTGATCGTCCAGGCATGGCTGCGTGCTCGATGGGAACCATGGCATCAAGTCGGTCGCGGGCAATCACAAAGCCACCGCTATGCTGAGACAAGTGTCGGGGAAAGCCAATTAACTGCTCGGTCAAACTGATCCACTGCTGCACTTTGAAGTGCTCGGTTTTGAGTCCCGCTTCTTCAAAGGCGACAGCCAGTGGGCGATCATGGCTTAATCCGCGGTGAGCCTTTAGGCATTGTTCGATATCGCTGCTTTCAAAACCTAAAGCCTTTCCCACTTCTCGAAGTGCTGAACGTAGTCGCCAACTGAAAACCGCTGCGGTTAAGGCAGCGCGATCGCGCCCATATTTAAGGTATAAGTATTGGATGACTTCTTCACGGCGTTGATGTTCGAAATCAATATCGATATCAGGTGGCTCACGACGCTCTCGGGAAATAAAGCGTTCAAAAAGTACCGACATCCGTGCAGGATCAATCTCTGTAACGCCAAGTACATAGCAAACTGCTGAATTGGCTGCAGAGCCACGCCCCTGACACAAAATACCCCGTGCTCGGGCAAACTGTACAATATCTGCAACGGTTAGAAAGTAAGCTTCGTATCGTAATTCTTCAATCAATGCCAGCTCATGTTCGATTTGTTTCCGTACCGATGGAGGTACCCCCATCGGATAGCGCTGAGTCATACCATGTTCACAGAGCATGCTGAGATAGCTATGTGGGCAATGGCCTTCGGGAACGATCTCTCTCGGATATTCATAACGCAAGCTATCAAGTGAGAAATCACAACGGATTGCGATCTCAACGCTTGCTTGTAGCCACGCTGCGGGATAGTGTTGTGCCAGTAAATGCCTGCTTCTGAGGTGTGCCTCGGCATTGGGTAAAGCGTTAGTGCCTAGTTCGGCAACCGATATGCCCCGAGCGATCGCATGAAGTACATCAGTAAGAGCCCGACGCGATCGCCTGTGAAAACGTACATCACCACAAGCAGTGATGTTAATACCGGTATAGTGACTCCATCGTTGTAGTTGTTGGATCCAAGCTTGATCCCATCCTCGTGCATGGCATACCGCACCGATGTAAAGACGCTCGCCAAAGCAATCAACCAAATCCTTAAGGGCCAAAGGGCAAGTCGATCGCTGATCATTCGCTTCATAATGATTCAAGCCAACGGCTGGTATCCATACTGCAAGGCAACCCGGAAGGCCATCTTTCCATTGTGCCTTGGTCCATCGATAAGATCCTTTGGATGCTTGTTGTCGGGCCTGTGAAATTGCCTGGCTTAAATGCGCATAGCCTTGGCGATTCATCGCTAATAAAAGCAGACGATCGGAATTGTCTAAGTTCGCAAGATTGGCTGAGTTTCGGCCTAGGTCGAGTCCTGAGCGATGACTGAGTTTTGCCTCCCCTTTAGAGCTCGCTGCTTGATCCAGGATCGTTGCTTGATCTGGATCCATACGACATTGGCTGCCAATGATCAGGGGCATGCCTCGTTGCTTGGCTCGTACATGGGCTCTCACCACGCCTGCGAGGGAACATTCATCGCTAATGGCAATGGCGGAATAGCCTAAGACCTGTGCGCGCTCAATCAACTCTTCAGGGTGTGATCCGCCTTGCAAAAAACTATAATTACTAAGCGCCAAAAGTTCTGCATAGGCTGGTTGATGTTTTGTCTTACTACAGTCAGAAAATTGATCCCTTGTTGCCTTGTTATGTCGTTGGCTTAAGGATTCATCAAGGCATTGCGGGCTTTGAAGTAATGGGGAAAGCATGCTGAGGCCTGTAAAGCTGAAATTTTTTCGGTTTAAAACTGTATAAATATACAGCCAAACCAGGCTGTCCAGCCAGACGCTCTTGTCCAGACTTTGTCATACTTCGCTTTGACAATATGCGAGACAACATTTCAAGTCTGTCTTACTTAGGAGATTCCGATGAAACTCAAATCCTTGATTGAAAAGTCCAACAGCAAAACTTCGATGCGCCGCCAGTGGGCAGGTCTGAGCCTTGCGCTAATTGGCTTTGCTTCTCTGCCCACCTCTGCTCAGGCAGTCACTGAAATTCAGTTTTGGCACTCAATGGGCGGCAAACTCGGCGATTGGGTCAACGATATGGCTACGGGATTCAATAAGTCTCAGTCAGAATACAAGGTAGTACCTGTTTTCAAAGGTACTTATGGCGAGTCAATGACTGCAGGCATTGCCGCTTATCGTGCTGGGAATGCTCCACATATTCTTCAGGTTTTTGAAGTGGGAACAGCAACGATGATGGCATCCAAAGGAGCAATTGTTCCGGTTGCTCAGGTGATGAAGGATGCAGGCGAGAAGTTTGATCCGAAGGCTTATGTGCCTGCGGTGGCGGGCTATTACACCAGCCGCAAGGGTGAGATGCTTTCTTTTCCTTTTAATAGTTCTACAACTGTTTTCTACTACAACAAGGATGTCTTTGAGAAAGCAGGCGTGCGCAAAATTCCTGAAACCTGGTCCGATGTTGCCTTGGCCGCAGCACTGATCAAATCATCAGGTGCTGCCAAATGCGCCTACACCTCATCCTGGGTAAGTTGGGTGCATTTGGAGAACTTCTCGGCCTGGCACAATGTGCCGATTGCAACTGCGAACAACGGCTTTGACTCGCCCGATGCGAAGCTTCTGATCAACACGCCTTTGCATCAGAAGCATATCGGCAATCTTGAACAGTGGTCCAAGCAAGGCTTGTTTACCTATGGCGGCAGGGCAGGTGCAGCCGATGCCAAGTTTCACTCCGGTGAATGTGCCATGTTTACAGGATCGTCGGCTGCTTATGCCAACGTTAAGGCCAATGCGAAGTTCAATTTCGGAATTACCAAGCTTCCCTATTACTCGGATGTGCCCGGGGCCCCACAGAACACAATTATTGGTGGTGCGAGTCTTTGGGTGATGGCAGGCAAAAAGAAAGAAGACTATAAGGGTGTCGCTAAATTCTTTAACTATGTTGCCAGCCCCGAACTACAGGCTCAGTCACATCAGATGACTGGCTATCTGCCAATTACCTCGGCTGCTTATGACATCACGAAAAAATCAGGTTTTTATGACAAAAATCCCGGCACTGATGTTTCGGTTCAACAAATGATCGTCAAAACGACCGATAAGTCGAGAGGCTTAAGGCTGGGTAATTTTGTACAAATTCGCACGATTATCGATGAAGAACTTGAGGGTGTTTGGGCTGGTAAGCAGGATGCTAAAACTGCCTTGGGAAGGATCGAGCAGCGCGGCAATGAACAACTTGCCCGCTTTGCACGAACTGCCAAAGAATAGATGGCCCTTGCAGTCGACGAGCGAAGTGCCTGGTTCAAAGGATGGGGGCTGCCTGCTTTACTGCTGGCACCCCAGCTTCTCATTGTTTTAATTTTTTTCTACTGGCCATCAGTACAAGCGATATACAGTTCTTTTTTTCTTGAAGATGCTTTTGGCCAAGGCGCAGAATTTGTTGGGCTTGAAAACTTTGAGCGATTGTTTGCTGATTCTGATTACGCCAATTCGTTTGGCATCACGGTTGTTTTCTCGCTCCTAGTCACAAGTATCGGTCTTTCGGTCAGCTTGGTGCTTGCCTGGTTCGCTGACCGTGCAATCAAGGCACGGTATGTCTTTAGGACAATGCTCATTATTCCCTACGCGGTATCGGCAGCGGTTGCTGCCGTACTGTGGAGTTTTTTATTTGCACCGAGCGTTGGCGTTGTGGCTCACTGGTTAATCAAGCGCGGTTTAGATTGGAATTATCTGGTCAATGCTAATCATGCAATGGCCCTAATTGTGATGACGGCCGTATGGAAGCAAATTTCTTATAACTTTATCTTTTTCCTTGCCGGATTACAGGCGATTCCCAGGAGCATGTTCGAGGCTTCCGCAATTGATGGGGCAGGGCCCTTCAAGACATTCTTTTATGTCACCTTGCCTCTGCTCTCTCCAACGGCGTTCTTTTTGTTGGTAGTCAACGTGGTTTACGCATTTTTTGACACTTTTGGCATTATTGATGCTTCAACGGGCGGGGGGCCAGGTACTTCAACAAGTATATTGGTATATAAAGTATATAACGACGGATTCAAATCACTGGACCTTGGCAGTTCATCAGCACAGTCGGTGATTCTGATGGCCTTGGTGGTTTTGCTTACGATTGTGCAATTTCGGTTTATAGAGCGGCGTGTCCATTATGGCTGAGTATTGCAGGCTTCGGGAACCGCTGCCATGATCGGTGAGCCGCGCTGGATGCCCTGGCTGACCTACGGGGTACTGATCCTGGGCGTAATCCTGATTGGTTTTCCAGTGTGGGTTGCGATAGCCGCTTCCACCCAGTCAATTGAGCAGGTACGCGATGTACCGATGTCGATGGCGCTTGGCGCTGAGTTTTTTAATAACCTCCATACCGTGCTTGATTCTGGCGCTGGAAACAGCGCCGCCCCGGTTGGACGTATGGTTTTCAACACCTTAGTGGTTGCCTTGGTCATTGCAGTTGGCAAGATCCTGATTTCCTTGCTGTCTGCCTACGCCTTTGTGTTTTTCCGATTTCCTGGTCGCACCCTGGCATTTTGGCTGATTTTTGTTACCTTGATGTTGCCGGTTGAAGTGAGAATCATGCCCACCTATGAGGTGATGGCGAGTCTGCATTTGATCAACACTTACACAGGACTAACGCTACCCTTAATTGCCTCTGCAACGGCTACCTTTTTGTTTCGGCAGTTCTTTATGACGATCCCGCCTTCACTGGTTGATGCTGCAAGAATTGACGGTGCATCGCCGATGCGTTTTTTCTTTGAGGTATTGCTTCCATTATCGCGAACCAATATTGCAGCACTATTTGTGATTACCTTTACCTATGGTTGGAATCAGTACTTGTGGCCATTGTTAACGACTACGGACGAGTCGATGTACACCGTCGTTGTTGGCATTAAGCGGATGTTGGCAGGTAACGATGCGGTGACCGAGTGGCATTTGGTCATGGTAACCGCACTGTTGGCGATGCTACCGCCGGTGCTTGTGGTTGTTGGTATGCAGCGTTGGTTTGTTAAGGGTTTGGTGGATTCGGATAAATAAATCATGTTGATCGATTGGCCTTACCCCAGGATTATTGCCCATCGCGGCGCCGGCAAACTTGCACCTGAGAATACACTTGCTGCAATGAAACTCGGTCATCAGCTTGGGCAGCAAATGGTCGAATTTGATGTGAAGTTATCGGCTGATGATCTGCCGGTTTTAATGCACGATGCGAGCCTTGATCGAACCACGAACGGTTCTGGTCCGCTACGGCAGCTTACCTGGGAACAGTTGCGAGGTTTAGACGCAGGGCGATGGCATGCTGAGCGTTTTGCAGGCGAGCCAATACCTCGGCTTGATGAAACACTGCATTATTTGCAATCACAAGGCATGCTTGCGAATGTCGAGATTAAGCCATCGCCAGGACTTGAAACTCATAGCGGTGGATTGATTGCACGTGCCTGCGAAAGCTTATGGGTCAATCAAAACGTTGATTTGCTGCTTTCATCGTTTTCAGAGCCTGCTTTACATGCAGCAAAGATTGCTGCGCCGCAGTTGCCAAGGGCATTGTTGATGGATCGTTTGTTTCCGGATTGGTTGGCGCGATGTCGCCGTTTGGATTGCATTGCCGTTGACTGGAATGAGCGTGTAGTCAATCCAGCACTTGTTCGCGATGCGCATGATTGCGGGCTGAGGGTTCTGGTTTATACCGTTAATGATGTTAATCGGGCTCAGCAATTGATCGCTTGGGGAGTCGACTCGGTGATTACCGACGCTGTTGACAGGCTCAAGCCATGAGTTCGTGTTGATGTCTAAGCATTGGCATATCTTGATTTTGTGCGTTCAACCGCACTGAGCCAGGCGCTCATATGGCTATGTGCTTCGTCACGCGACATCTGGGGCGTAAAGAGCCGATCGGTCTGGCGCATCTTTGCGCAAGCTTGAACGTTCTCAAAAATGCCACATCCTAAGCCTGCAAGCTGTGCAGCACCAAGCGCTGTGCTTTCTAGAATTACAGGGCGATTAACCGTCACGCCCAAGAGATCGGCTTGGAATTGCATTAACCAATCATTGGCACTGGCCCCGCCGTCAACCCTGAGTTCCTTAAGCGGTTCTGCTGCGTCAGCATTCATTGCGAGCAGCACTTCGGCGCTTTGAAATGCAATCGATTCCAGTGCTGCACGAACGAGGTGGGCACGGTTGGTTCCTCGAGTAATGCCGATCAGTGCACCGCGTGCCTCAGGGTCCCAGTGCGGTGCGCCAATCCCGGTAAATGCAGGGACTAAATAGCATCCGCCAGTGTCGGCCACCGAAGCGGCAATCGCTTCGCTTTCCTGGGCATGATTAATAAGTCCGAGTTCATCGCGAAGCCATTGCAAGGCTGCACCAGCGACAAAGACGCTTCCCTCGAGCGCATAGTCGATTGCTAGACGACCATCAGAGGTGCTTTGAGACCAGGCGCAGGTGCTTAGCAGGCGGTGTTTGGAGCGACGGATTTCGTTTCCGACCTGCATAAGCATGAAGCATCCAGTGCCGTAGGTGTTTTTTGCTATCCCCGTGCTAATGGCTGCTTGACCGAAGAGGGCGGCTTGTTGATCGCCTGCAATACCGGTGATTGGAATACCTAACGTGCTTGTGCAAATTTCCCCAGGCTGCAACACGCTATTAACGATCCGAGGCAGGACGGCTTGAGGGATATCGAGTAGGGCGAGCATTGTTTCATCCCATTGGCCGTTTGAAAGATTCATCATCAAGGTACGGCTTGCATTGCTGCGATCAATCACATGGTCGCGCTTATCGGTGAGTTGCCAGATCAACCAACTATCGATTGTTCCAAAACATAGCTCACCTTGAGCTGCGCGTTGTCGGAGCGCAGGATTTTGTTGAAAAAGCCAGGCCAGTTTAGTGCCCGAAAAGTAGGGGTCAAGTAACAAGCCTGTGCGCTCTTGAACCATTGCCTCATGGCCTTGTTCGCGCCATCGCTGACAAAGCGCGCTACTGCGGCGATCCTGCCAGACAATGGCTGCATGAACAGGTCTGCCGCTTGTGCGCTCCCAGAGCAACATCGTCTCGCGTTGGTTGGTGATGCCGAAAGCCTGGATTTGATGGGGTTTTAATCCCGCTTTTGTCATGGCTGTATGGATGCAGTATTGCTGGGTTTCCCAGATCTCCAGCGGATCATGTTCTACCCAACCCGGTTGAGGATAGAACTGACGGAAGGGCTTTTGTGCGACAGAGACGATATGACCAAGTTCATTAAAAATAATGCTTCGTGAGCTGGTAGTCCCTTGGTCAATCGCAAGTAAATAGGCGGGCTGAGCGTTCATGGCGTTATCCTTTCTTTGATGAAATCTCTTAGCCGAAGCAGCCTTGGATAAACCATTGATGCGAGGCCTGATCTAAAGTGCTATGCCGGTTTCGATAAAGCCAGTAGAGCACATCGTTTTGATCTGATGCAATGAAGTAATCACGTGCAAACCATTGCCCTTCCCACCAGCCAGTTTCTATACGTTCAGGGCCAGCAACTATTGATAACGGCCCTTGCCAGTAAGGGTGATCAGAACGAACCCGGATAGGAATTGGACGATCGAAAAACCATATTGGTCTCGGCAATCCTAGCGCCTGATTATTACTTAACATTGCAACGGTCTTATGATGATCAGGTTTTTTATCGTCAGATTTATCGTCAGATGTTGTGTCTGGATTCATTTCACAAAGCATTTGTGCCAATTCAGGGCGATGGTCAGCAATCGAAACAATTCGGAACATACTTCTGCGACCTAAGCGCGCTTGCAAGCGCTCGAATAAAGATGTCTGAACCTGGCGATTTAGAGTTGGTCCTGGAAATAAACATGCTGAGGCTTGTGGCATATCTTGAGCAATCCCTCCGAGTAGGCTTACAGCAATAACCGGTTCGCGGAATACTGTTTTTGCCAGATGCTCTTCCCAAAGGGCGCACCAACGCTTAGCCTCATCACAGAGCGCTTGCATCCCCAGCTTAATGAAACTTAGTGGGCCATGATCGCGATGATGGAATTCAAAAGTTATAGCCATCAGGCCTTGTTTTCGAGCTTTGAGTTGAGTGCAAGCCTGTTCGATAAGTGTTTGGCCTAGTTTGAATAAATGACTGCTCTCTTCAGCCCAAAATGAGAGTTCGCGATGCAGTCTTAAGGGTTCGGGGATCTCAAGCCATGTTCTGGGGTCTGCTTCCTGGCCCAGCGCCTGATCCATTGCGAGTAAAACTTTGGCACCAAGTCGTTGTCTGAGTCCTTTTCGTGGTAAATCCCAAAGCGATTTCAGTGTGCTTAGGGCTAAATCGTCGCGTAGCATCCGAAGATTGAGTGATTGTCGATTGGTTTCGGTGTGGCTTAGTAAGCAATTGATATCAATTGTTTCAAGAGCCTGACGCAGCGTAGATGGTTCTTGAGCGAACACTATGTTCTTGAAATCAGGATGCTCATTGCCCTTAGGGGATGGTAGTCTGGTTTGCCATCGACTCAGCCATATTGCAGCTCGGGCAGTACAGGCTATCGCAATCTTTAAGCAGAGTTGAGGGTCAGAAAATCCAACTAGCATTTGTTGTACTAAGGCTTGTAGTCCTCCGAAAAGTTTTAGGCTTCGGCTTACTTCGGCCAGTAAAAAACCATCCTCCTGACACAAATGGGGAGTAAAGCGTGAAAGCCACCAGCATTGTTCGCTCAAGTACTGCGATTCAGCCTGTGGATCACGAGCAATCCAAAGCAATTGAGGACAACGGCTTAAAGCGCTTGCCTTGCCTAGGCCTGGATAGATTCCGGCGACAAGCGCTTGATGATTTGCTTGATAGACGAGACCATGTTCATGGATGGCAAGTGGTACTTGTGAGTTCTCGTGCTGGCTTTGCTCAGTAAAATGAGGCGAGCCAAGTTGGGGTATCTCGGGCAGGCTTTGCTTATTGAACTGAGGCAGACTTTGTTGGGCGATCCACAAGGCAAGGTTGTTGATATAAAAACTGACCCAGATTTTGTCGGTTATCGCCTTAGACATGGCTGTGGTAAGTCAATTTCTAAGTAATCGCCGTGCAAGGGGCCACGGCGCTTGAGAATACGTAAGGCTAGACGTTGACGAGGTCTCGGTAAGAGTAAAACGCGCAGCGGTGCTGCTGAAACCTGTCCCTGAGCCATACTTGGTCGAAAAACAAAGATGGGGCCTTCGAATTGTTGGGCTGAGAGTTGGAGTCGTCTTAAGACCTCAGGGCGTAGGTCGCTTTGAGGTAGCCAGGCCAGAATGCAACCCAGGCTGTTACTTCGTAGGCACTGTTCTACAGCCCATAAGCGATCCGGCACATGTTTTGCTCTAAGCAAAATCAAATGCTTGAGATCAATACCGTGGCTGGCTAGAGTCGGGCCATAGGGCAACATCGGTGGATTCATCAGCATGACTGTTTTTTGCTGCGAAGTGAGCTGCCGCATAACAGGTACTAATAATCGCA
The DNA here is from genome assembly GCA_023258775.1 of Burkholderiaceae bacterium. Classification (GTDB taxonomy): domain Bacteria; phylum Pseudomonadota; class Gammaproteobacteria; order Burkholderiales; family Burkholderiaceae_E; genus UBA3064. The sequence continues at coordinate 11,387 of JALQWJ010000017.1, forward strand.
GCTCACCGATACCGGTCTGATTACTTAGCAATTCCGATAAAGCGCCGCATGGCCAACCTCGTGCAGGTAGCTCTTGATCAAGAGCTTCAAAACCTGAAGTGATACTTCCCTGAACAGCGTTTTGGGGCCAACCATCAGCCCACCAGAGCTGGGGAGATAGGCCCAGTAAATCCTGCTTGCTGTCCATGCTTAGCCAAGAAATTGCTTGTCGCGGATCAATCCGACCGCAACACCTTCAAGTGCAAAGTCATCGTCATTGAGAGCTATAACAATCACTTGATAATCAGGGTGAGCAGGCCAAAGGCTGATCTGGCCTTGATCCTGCTCAAAGCGTTTGACAGTGACTTCATCGTGTAGGCGGGCAACCACGATTTGACCTTGACGAACTTGTTGCGTCCGTTTAACCGCAAGCAAATCACCATCGAGAATCCCCGCATCACGCATGCTCATGCCGCGTACTCTGAGTAAATAGTCTGGAACTTGTGTGAATAACTGTTTGTCAAAACGGAAATGCGTTTCGACATGTTCCTGTGCCAGGATCGGGCTACCGGCTGCAACCCTACCAATCAGCGGCAGACTTAGCCAATGACTGGGACCTGCTTCTTGAGCTTCATAGCTCGCTGAAATACTTTCAGGCAGCGCAGCATCATTGATACGGATCCCTCGAGATGCACCCGGTACAATTTCTAAAACACCTTTGCGAGCCATTGCTTTTAGGTGTTCTTCAGCAGCATTAGGTGATCGAAATCCAAGTGCTTTTGCGATTTCAGCGCGGGTGGGTGGAAAGCCGGTTTGCACAATATGCCGGCGGATCAATTCAAGAATTTCGAGTTGACGTTGAGTAAGTTGACGCATCTTTGTTGAGCTTTACCAAGGGGTCTTTGGTTTAAACTGTATTTTTATACAGTTTTTGTGGTTTTTGCAAGTAACTTTCGGCTGATGCTCAATGCCGCTAGTCGGTAATAACCCTGAAATATCAATTTCCTAGTGCGCAATCACAAAGCTTGTGGCAGAGTGCAAATGTCGTATCACGTTTTTATTGTTGTTGTCTTTCCTGGCCTGTCTTCTTGCTGAAGAAGTTCGGGGATGCAACGGATTTTTGAATATTTCCGGATTTTTCTGATGCCTACCAAGATTTATGTCGGCAACTTGCCTTGGCGAGCCACCGATGAACAACTGACCACTATGTTTTCGGCTCATGGCGATGTAACAGAGGCACGTATTGTGACCGATCGAGAAACGGGACGCTCGCGTGGTTTTGCCTTTGTCACGATGACCGATGCTTCCCAGGCCCAGTCTGCTATCCAAGCCATCAACGGTGCTTCGATGGAGGGTCGCGCGCTTGTGGTAAACGAGGCGCGCGAGCAAAGCCGCCCGCCTCGTGGTCCTGGTGGCGGGGGTGGAGGCGGTGGTGGCGGATTTGGTGGACCGCGTGGCTCAGGTGGCCCAAGACGTGATGGTCCATGGGGCGGTGGCGGTGGTGGTAGCGATGGAGCTCCTCCAAGACGTCCCAGACAGTTTGGCGGCTAATACCGTTCTTCTTTCTAAACCTTGAGTCGGATCTACTCAAGGTCCTTTAGGCTTCCTTTTTGTCATCGATTGGCTTTATCGGTGCAGGCCTCATGGGTATGGCCATGGCCGAACGGCTGCGTGACTGCGGCCACATTATCCACATTTGCGATATCGATCCGAAGCGTGAGGCGCTTGGGCGCTCCTTAGGCTTTAAGGTCCATCCAAGTCCCGCTTCGCTTGCGGCAGATTGTGCTGTGATCCTCGTCGTCGTGCTTAATGCTAGCCAAGTCCGCGAGGTACTTTATGGTGGCTCATCAGGCAGTTTGCTTGCGGCAATAGGTCCTGACCATCGCGTTATTTTTTGCAGTACGGTCTCACCCCAGGAGGCAAGCTTTGCCTGTCAATGCATTGTCGAGAAAAATGCCTTAGCGCTTGATGCACCGATCTCGGGTGGGCCCGCACGCGCTGCGCTCGGTCAAATCAGCATGATGATTGCCGGCCCACAAACAACCCAGGCCCTACTTTCAGAAGTCTTGGCTC
>JALQWJ010000180.1 GCA_023258775.1 Burkholderiaceae bacterium
GTATGGCGCTGCAACGATATCTAGGTTGTAGCGTGCTCGCATGACCCCGACCAAAAACTCTAGCGTGGAGGCAGGCGCTGGAATGCCCACGCTGCCGCGCTCCTTCTTATCTGACTGCGTCTGAACCCATTTGAGATAGGCCGCAAAATTGTCGACGGGCGCTGTTGCCGAGATTGCAAAAGCATTAACAAATGATGCAAAGCCAGAAACGGGTACGAAATCTCTCTCAGGATTGAAGCCCGGGTTCTTCATCACCAGCGGAAGAATTGTAATGGTGTGATCGTGGGAGATAAACAACGTCGTACCATCAGGCGACGAGGCCTTCAGCGCCTGGGCAGCAAGTTGACCACCGGCACCGGGCCGGTTCTCCACAAGGATTGGCTGACCGAGTTCATCTCTTAAACGCTCAGCGAGCATTCGCGCAATCACATCTGTGCCCCCACCAGGCGGAAAGCCAACAAGTATCCGCATGGATTTGGTTGAACTCGCATTGGTCGCGGTGTTTTGCGCTTGAGCTAGTACTGCACCAGCGCAACTGGACACGCCTGCCACAGCAACCGCCTTTGTTGATTTGCCGAGAAGTTCGCGGCGCTTAGTGTTCATTGACATTTTGGCTAAAACCCCAATTCTTTGGCTACATCGGCTCTACCGCGCAAATTCTTGTCACCCTACGTCATTCAAACCACTTCAGGCCAACAAAATAGATTTTAAACCTTCGTCAATCAGTTCTTTTCTCACTCTGGGACCCTGAATCGTCTCCACCACAGCTGAGTTCCTTCAGTTGCATCGATTTCATTGCCTTACCGAACTCTGGCAAATCCCTACACTTTTCTTCGGCAATGCTCATAATAAATCGCAGCAGAATCGGCTGCGTAGCAAGCACTTTCGCGTGCTTCAGGGTCGTCAAATTCAAAGTAAACCCACTATCCACCCGTCACCTCAGGATGCCGAGTCGACGCCTAAGGCACTAGAGTCTTCGCCTCAGGATGCAAAGCGGTCAACGAACGAACCGCAGCACCAGAGGTCCAAGCAAAATTGATAACGCCAGCAAGAAGAACGCTGCCTGCCAGGCTTGAGCTTGCGACGCACCGCCAAAACCATCTAAGCAAAAACCGAGCATCCAGCCCGCAAGCGCTGATAGGCCGAAACCAACAGTGGAATGCATAGCGAGTGTTGCGCCTCGAAAGCGCGGATCTGCACTTGCACTCATACCTGCCGTGAGTGAACCCGAGTCTGCAGGTACAGTCAACGCGTAGATCAAGATCAACGGAAGCAGCAACAAAATCGAACCATCGGTGTTCAATCCAATCAGCAAAGCGATTGCTGCCGATGCAAACTGAATGCCTCGAATGGCTCGATGTCTGCCAAGGCGAATCGATAACTCATTGCCCGCAATACTCGCTGGCATCGCCAACACTGTAAAAATCACACTGATCATCATGGGCGTTGCCCAAGATGCAGTCAGTGCCTCAAAGCCATCGCCTCTTGCGTGCCGTTCGACGACAAAAGTCCAGAATGCAACAATCCAGGTACGAATTCCGTAAAGCTCAAAACAGTGGGCACCATAGGCAAGAATGAAGCCCATGGCTGGGCGGTTACGGATCACGGGCCGAAAATCAAGTAAGGCACCACTGGGCGGCGGCGGTGGCTTTGGCTGCATACGCCAGGCGCAAAACAACATCAGCAAAGGCCCTAAGCCAGTGAGCAAAAATGCCCATCGCCAACCAAGGGAATCCGCAATCCATTGCGAAAAAAGAAACGAGAGTCCGACGCCAAACGAAAAGCTCGAGGTGTAGTAAGTCACGCTTCGCGAGGCGTCGCCCGGGTTGAGCCGATCGGTTAAAGCCCTCAAACCTGGCATATAGGCGCCAGCAAAGCCCACACCGGCAAGACCCCAACAGATTAGCGCGGCTTGAAAGCTATAGGCCCATAAGCCAAAGGCAACCGTCGCTGAGGCACTCGCCAGAGAGCCCCAAAACAAAATCCGTTTTGCGTCAAATCGATCGGTAAGCGCGCTAAGAACCGGTACCGCAAGCATGTAGCCTGCCGCATAGGCTGCAGCGAGGATGCCTGCTTCAGTATTACTAAGTCCCCATTGCGGAATCAAATGAGCGGTCATCACCGCCGGCACGACCACATGAGGCAATAAATTGCCAATTTGGCCCAGACACATCCATAGGACGAAGGATTTTTGCGGCATCCCCCATTTATACCGCTTTACATGCCTTTAAAGCGATGCGCATGACTTCGACTCACGTCTAGCCACTGTGATGATCCACGAATCTTGACACGTATGCGCCCAAAAGCGTCTCGTTCTGATCGCTCGATCGCAGAGACCGCAACCAAACAATTTCGGTGAATCATCCAAAAGGCATCAGGATCAAGTTGCTGTTCAAGGTCTTTGAGGCTGCTTCGAATAACAGCTTGCATACTTGGGGTCTGCACCAAGGTGTACTTCTCATCGCTGCGAAACCACAAGACCTCGTCGACTGGAATAAAGTGGGTGGTTGATGCAACGCTTGCCTGAATCCAACGCAAGCGCTTCGTTACAGGCTCCGAGCCACGCTTGCTGAGATCTATCGCATCAAGTTTTGACTGGAAGCCGTCGTCTTTCTGATGAGCAAGCCGCGCCAAGGTCTCCTTTAAGCGCTCTAAGTCAACTGGCTTTAATAAATAGTCAACCGCTCTCGCCTCGAACGCCTCAAGGGCGTGATGGTCGTAGGCAGTCAAAAAAACAATCGCAGGCGGTCGCTTTAGGCGATCGCTATTCAGCTCGCGCAGCCTCATGGCAACCTCAAGCCCTGATAGTGCCGGCATACGAATGTCAAGAAAGGCAAGGTCAGGTTCAAGCGCAAGGATGGCATCAAAGGCTAGTTGCCCATTGGCTACTTCGGCGACTACCTCGAGCCTTGGCTCGCACTGCATAAGGCTATCGATGAGTTGCTGACGCGGCAAACGCTCATCATCCGCGACGAGTACACGTAGGACTTGCCTCTCTTGGGTATCGACTGGGTTTATGCTCATTAAATTTGGCCAAATCAAGCAAGCGGTGGCAGCGGCAATGAGATCTTAACGCTTGTTCCACCCTCTTCATGAGCACTCACCGATAGTCTGGCTTGCGACCCAAATAAGAGCCGAAGTCTTGAGCGGACATTGTCAAGGCCAAGTCCCATATGCACCATGCCATCCCGATCAGTCTGCCGCGCGATACCAGGGTTGCTCGGACCGTCACCCAATGGATGAGCATCTTGTTGATGTTTAAACCCTATACCGTTATCGTGAACGGAAAGTTCTAATTCGCTTCCACGCTTTGTTGCTTCAATTCGGATCATGCCGCCCTGAGGCATGGGTTCGAGTCCATGGCTAATCGCATTTTCCACCAGGGGCTGTAAAAGCAAGCTTGGCACTTTAATCTCGCGTAGCGATGGAGGAAAATTAATGGTCCAAGTCAAGCGCTCTTCCATCCTAATTTTCATCAAATGTAAATACTCACTCAACAAAATTTCTTCGTCTTCAAGACGGCTACGTTCTTGCCGCATCAGCTTGAGACCTGTGCGTAACCAGTCGATCAAGTGGCGGTTCATTGCCGCTGCTTTTTCTGGATCACTGGCAATCAACTGCTGTAAAGCTGCCAAGGTATTAAACAAAAAGTGCGGCTCAATTTGTGTTTGCATCTGACGAAGACGAGCTTCTGCCAGATCCTGCTTCAATTGCGCCGCCTCACGGCCTGCAAGCGCCTGAGAAGCTAAAGCCTTTGCATCGAGCTCACGCCTTCGCGATGAACCAAGCACCTTCAGGATAAAAAGACTTACAACGATAAGACGCGATAGGCCTACGAAGGGTTCTTCGCGCCATCCCATACCTTCGCCCCAGCTAGGCTCATCA
>JALQWJ010000181.1 GCA_023258775.1 Burkholderiaceae bacterium
AAATATTACCGACTACGGCGCCTTCATCGATTTGGGCGGCATCGATGGGTTACTCCATATTACCGATATGGCGTGGCGTCGCGTGCGCCACCCGTCCGAAGTCTTGCAGGTTGGCCAGGAAGTCACAGCCAAGGTGTTGAAGTTTGACCAGGAAAAAAATCGCGTCTCGCTCGGTGTTAAGCAACTTGGCGATGACCCCTGGATTGGTATCGGCCGTCGTTACCCGTCAGGCACGCGTATGTTTGGCAAAGTCACCAATATCACCGACTACGGCGCCTTTGTTGAGATTGAACCTGGTATCGAAGGCTTGGTTCACGTCTCCGAAATGGATTGGACCAACAAGAACGTCAACCCAGGCAAGATTGTCGCGCTTGGCGATGAATGCGAAGTGATGGTGCTAGAGATCGACGAGGATCGCCGCCGTATTTCACTAGGCATGAAGCAAACCCGACCCAATCCATGGGAAGAGTTTTCGGAGAATCATCGCAAGGGCGACAAGGTCAAAGGTGCTATTAAGTCGATCACCGACTTTGGCGTCTTCATCGGCCTGCCTGGCGGTATCGACGGTCTGGTTCACCTATCGGACCTGTCCTGGAACAAAACCGGCGAAGAAGCTGTTCGCGACTTCAAGAAAGGCGATGAGGTCGAGGCCGTGGTTCTTGCCATTGACACCGAGCGTGAACGGATTTCCTTAGGCATTAAACAACTCGATGGCGATCCCTTCACAAGCTTCTCTTCGGCCACTGACAAGGGTTCGCTGGTCCGCGGTATTGTGAAATCGGTCGACGCCAAAGGCGTTGTTGTCGATCTTGGTTCTGATACGGAGGCCTACCTGCGTGCTTCTGAAATCTCACGCGAACGCGTTGAGGATGCACGAACCTTCTTCAAGGAAGGCGATTCGGTCGAAGCGATGGTAGTCAATATCGATCGCAAGAACCGGTCAATCAGCCTGTCGATCAAAGCTAAGGAGACCGCTGAGACTGCCACTGCACTTTCACGTATGCAAGCCGAGAACACCTCAGCGCAGTCAGGCACGACAAACTTGGGTGCCTTATTGCGTGCCAAGCTTGACGGCCAAGGTCAATAAGCGCTCATCGCGCAAATCTGGTCGACCATCAGACTTGATCGATATCAATGTCTAAGCCGAGCAACCGTTGGGACCCCGATGAAGGGTCTCAGCATGAGCCTGCCAGTCCTTCAGCCACTGATGTTGGCGAGGCTGATGGTTTATCGATTGCAAAATCTGAATTGATTGCCAAGCTTGCTGATAAATATCCTCAGCTTGCAGCAAGAGACGCCGAGTTAGCGGTACGAACACTGCTAGACGCTATGACCCGAACCCTCGTCGAGGGTCGTCGCATTGAGATTCGTGGATTCGGCAGCTTCGCGCTTTCAACCCGGCCACCCCGAACGGGACGTAATCCAAAGTCGGGTGAGACCGTGATGGTGCCGCAAAAGCGTGTTCCCCATTTCAAGCCAGGAAAAGAATTGCGTAAACGCGTTGATCTGAACGCAGACGACGATTCTGAATCCCAAACATGATTCGCTCGCTTCAGTGGCTACTTCGCGGTTTGTTTTTCCTGATTGTGCTTGGTTTTGCGCTTGCTAACGCTGACATCGTTCAAGTCCAATTTGTCGGATTCGACACCGTCTGGCGCGCGCCCTTGGTGGTTTTTCTCGCTGGTTTTTTTGCTGCCGGTATGGTTGTCGGACTGCTTGCCTTAACCCCAAAGTTGTTTTCCCAGCGACGAGAGATCGACAAACTCAATAAATCGCTGAATAAACAAAAAGCCGCCGACCATACTGCAGCAACCTCTGGCAAATCAGATTCAACAAAGGATCGACGAAGCGAGCTTGACGCTGACTTGCCGGTTGCACTCCCCGATCGGCCCCATGGAGTTTGACTTTTGGTGGCTCCCGGGAGCCGCCTTGTTCTTTGCACTGGGATGGCTGGCTTCGCGAAAAGAATCGTCTAAGCAAACATCGGATTCAAAATCAGCGCTGCCTGAAGCTTACCTCCGTGGCCTGCAATCACTGCTTGGTGATGACCAAGTGAGAGCGATCGATGCCTTTACGGATTTAGTCCGCAAAGAACCAGACAGCCTCGAATTGCATCTGGCCCTCGGGCATTTGTTTCGCCGCAAAGGCGAAACCGATCGAGCCATACGCGTACACCAAAACCTGCTTGCCCGCCAGGATTTAACTTCAGATCAACGCGCGGAACTATTTCGTGAGCTCGCGCTGGACTACGTTAAAGCGGGGCTATTTGACCGCGCTGAACAAGCCTTGCAAAGCTTAAGCGACAGCCCGCTCAAGGGGGAGGCACTCAGGCTGCGTCTTGACATCGCGCAAAGGGTTCGGGACTGGACGCTTGCGCTTTCTATTGCCCAGGAAATCGTCGATCAAGACAGCCAGGGTATTCAGCTTGCGCTGCCTGCCAGCTTACTTGCCCACTTACATGCAGAGATCGCTCACCAACTGCATCAACAGGGCAACATAAAAGAGGCCATACAGGCGCTGCAAAAGGCACAGGCAGCCTGTCCAGATCACCCGAGATCTTGGATTGACAATTGCCTCTTGTGCATCGACCAATCCGACCACAAGCAGGCGGATGCCGCAGCAAAAGTAATCCTTGAACGCTGGCCCGAGCATGCTGCTCGAATTGCTTCGCCTTGGCTCCAAATAGCCGACGCCGCTGGCATCGAGATCGGCGATTGCCTTTCGAAAGTACAGCGTTTTGAGATGCTAGAGAAAGCCTATCGACGAGCAGCATCATCCGATTTACTCGCGATCATCCTTGAGCACTTGGAAATCCTTTACGGTCCCGAGGTAAGCCAAGCGTTTTTGAGTACCCATAGGGAACACCACAAGGGCCTGCTTTCGATACTTGCGCAGGTTAAAGGTCGAGCCTTAAATGATCATCAACAAAGCGAGAAGCCTCCGGTAGAGGGCGAGATGCCTCGCATGGACGGTGAGAAGCCTTGGGCGAACGCAGATCCTTCGCAAGCTGACGCTCAAATCTTGGCGGAAAAGCTCGCAGACGACGAGGCAGTCTTCAAAACACTGACGCCAATGCTCGAACAACTTGCCCCTTACTGCTCCCGTTATGTATGTCAACACTGCGGCTTTCAGGCAAATCGCCACTATTGGCAGTGCCCAGGATGTCAGCAATGGGATCGCTACCCGCCCCAGCGAACCGATGAAATGCCGGCGGCATGATGTAAACAGCCTCACTGCGGCAAATGCCGGTGGGATCAGCCATAAAGTCATAAGTTTGTAGTCGCATTGAATAACAAGGACCCAGCATGGATCCCAATCCTATCGACGAGCGGTCGTTCTTACCAAAACCAGTCTTGATTGTCGGCGATATCATGCTTGATCGCTATTGGTTCGGCGAGGTTGAGCGCATTTCGCCAGAGGCGCCGGTCCCTGTTTTGAAGGTTGAGCGAATCGAAGAACGTCTTGGCGGTGCGGCGAACGTCGCCCGAAACATCACCGCCCTCCATGGAGCTTGTTCGCTCATTGGCGCTTTGGGTGCAGATGAAGCTGCGAGGGCTGTGAAGCGGCTAACGAAAGATGCGGGCATCAACGATTTAACTATCTCCGACGCTGATTACAACACCATTGTTAAACTTAGAATGATTGGTAGGCAGCAACAACTGCTACGAGCCGACTTTGAAACAAGGCCCCAGGATCGCTTGATTGATCAACGCGATGCGCAAACCGCAAAGCACCTCGCTGGCTGCGGCGCGATGGTGCTATCTGACTACGGCAAAGGCATGCTGGGTGAACTTCAAAATCTGATCGCTATCGCCCGAGCCCAACCATCCCCGGTTCGGCATCAACACACAGCGGTCCTCGTTGATCCAAAGGGCGA
>JALQWJ010000182.1 GCA_023258775.1 Burkholderiaceae bacterium
ATTGTCGCAAGATAAGGCACACCGAAGCGGTCCATCAAGATTGCAGCGCAATAGCCGCCAATTGCCTAAAAGGCGCCGTGACCGAGCGAGATCTGGCCACCGTAACCCGTCAGTATGTTTAAGCCGAGAAGCGCGATCGCGTAGATCAGCATGAGGCTGAGTTGAAAGACCCGAAAGTCCTTGATTAAAAAGGGCAGCACGATGAGTCCAAGGCCGAAAATTACCCAGACTGGCCAGCGGTTGAGTTGGTTCATCATCGTTCCTCAGACGCGGGTGACAACGGTTTTGCCAAAAAGCCCATCGGGTTTTATGGTGAGAATTGCAACAATCAACACCAAAGCCACCGTCAGCTTGAGTTCAGTTCCGATCACATACGCACCGAGTAAATTTTCAAGAACGCCCACGATCAGACCACCAATCACCGCTCCCCAGGGGTTATCGATTCCCCCAAGCAGCGCAGCGGCAAAACCGTACAACAGAATGCCGGACATCATATTGGGATCAAGAAAAACGATCGGCGCGACCATCATGCCTGCGACTGCACCAACGGCCGCTGCGAAGCCCCAACCGATCGCCAGCATCCATGAAACCTTGATGCCGACCAAGCGGGCAGAGTCTGGATTTAAGGCTGCTGCGCGCATGGCTAAACCGATGGGCGTAAAGCGCAAAAAGCTGAAAATACAAAGTAAAACGGCAAGCGTAACCATGGTTGAACCAAGCTGGTGGCCTGAGAAGTACTTGCTGATTAGTAGGCCTTCTTTAGGAAACGGGCTCGGAAAGACTTTGATCGTATGGTCAAAAAGCATGCCCGAAACAGCATTAAAAATTACGAGCAGACCAATAAAAACAATTACATTGGTGAGAACGGGCGCCTTCTCGACAGGTCGCAGAATGACGCGCTGAATTGCTACGCCGCCTGCAAATGCGATCACCAGGGTTGCAGCGAAAGCGATCCAGTAGGGCAAGCCCAGCTGTATCAAGGCCCAGGCAATATAAGTGGCGAAAGTCGCCATCTCACCTTGTGCGAAATTGATGTGATGGGTGGATTGATAAATCATAACGAGCGCCAGACCAACCGCAGCATAGATGCCGCCGTTGGTCACGCCTGATAAAACCTGTAACAAAAAAGCTTCCATCCTCGCTTGCTCCTTTAAGTCCATACCCATTGGCGCGCTGAGAGCCCCGGCCTGGAGAACGTCGAATTCAAGAAAAAGGCATCTCCAACGTTCAAGAAAAGTTCACTAGCCTTGCGCAAGTCGAATCTCGTACATAGCAGCTTAGTAACCAAGATAAACACGTCGAATCGATTCGTCCGAGCGAATGTCAGCTGCTGGTCCCGATAAAACAACATTGCCGGTTTCCAACAAATAAGCATGGTCAGCAAGACCTAAAGCAAGCGAGGCATTTTGTTCAACCAAAAGCATGCTGACCTTATCTTCCTTGTTAATGCTGCGCATGATCTGGAAAATTTCTTGAACAATGAGCGGTGCAAGCCCAAATGATGGCTCATCAAGCAACAAAAGCTTGGGTCGAAGCATCAGCGCTCGGCTGATCGCAAGCATTTGTTGCTCGCCGCCTGATAAGGTTCCAGCTTGTTGCCGGTAACGTTCCTTGAGCCGCGGGAAGCGCTCATACATCCGTTCAATGTCTGCCTCGACGCCGTCTCGATCGCGACGTGTGTAGGCACCAAGTCGCAGGTTTTCTTCAACAGAGAGCGCCGTAAAGGTGCCGCGACCATCTGGGACATGCGCCATGCCCATTCTTACAATGGACTCGGTTGGCTTGCTATCGACCCGCTGTCCCAAGAACTGAATTTCACCGGCTGTTCGAACGGTTTGACAAACGGCTCGCAAGGTGGTTGTTTTTCCTGCGCCGTTTGCCCCTAGGATGGTCGTTATGCCACCCTGCTCGAGCTTAAAAGTCACGCCAAACAAGGCCTGGGTTGCCCCATACCAAGCTTGAAGTTGATTGACTTGGAGTAATGTCATGCTGCCTCCCCACCAAGGTAGGCGCGGATGACCTCAGGGTGTTTTTGGATTTGCTCTGGTGTACCTTCGGCAATTTTCTTGCCGAAGTTCAAGGCAACAATCCAATCCGAGACGCTCATCACAAGGCTCATATGGTGCTCGACCAAGAGCACTGTAATGCCCATTCGGTCCCTTACATCTTTAATCAGCTCACCGAGATCATGGAGCTCTTCATGGTTAAGTCCTGCGGCTGGCTCATCGAGCAGCAAGAGTTTGGGTTGTGATGCAAGGGCTCGTCCGAACTCGACTCGTTTTTGAATACCAAAAGGAAGCTCGCCAGCGGGCCGCTCCGCGTAGTCGGTGAGTTTTAAATACTTCATGACCTCATCAGCGCGCTGATTCATTTGCGCCTCCTCGTCTCTGACCTGCCCAACTTTGAGCATGTTGGCCAGAAAGCCAGAGGATGAACGTGCGTGAGCACCGACCATAACGTTATGCCGAACTGACATTGTTTTGAACATCGCCAAATTTTGGAACGTTCTACCGATGCCAATCGTGGCCATGCTGTGAACAGGCGTATTTGATATTGAGTTGCCCTCGAAAACGAGATCGCCTTCTTGGTAAGCATAAAGCCGACTCAGGCAATTAAACAGGGTTGTCTTGCCAGCGCCGTTAGGGCCAATAAGACCGCAAACCTTGTTGCGTGGCACATCAAAGCTCACGCCATCAAGCGCTACGATGCCACCGAAGCGCACAGTGATTCCTTTGACCGCGAGCAGGCAGTCAGACGCATCGTTCCTCAATAAAGTCTCCTCTCATCGAAACCGGTGTAGCCTGTCGGTCGGTGCAAACGATCAACGGCAACTTCTCATATGTGCTCGGAGTGTAGCGCGGAGTTTGCTTGGTCCAAATGCCCATCGCATGGACAAGGGGTTTTCACTGATATCAGTGGAGCAATAACAGTAGGATTCGAAATTCATGAAACAGCTCGAGTCGTCGATACCGCGCCAGTACCGCTACCTTGACTTGGTCATGGTTGCCTTCGTGACGGTATATCTTTGCTCCAATCTGATTGGACCTGCAAAAGCCGCTTCGCTTGAATTACCGCTTATTGGACAGGTTACCTTTGGGGCCGGGGTGTTGTTTTTCCCGATCTCTTATGTGTTTGGCGACATCCTTACCGAAGTCTACGGCTACGCGCGAGCACGTCGTGTGATCTGGACCGGCTTTGCAGCCATGGTTTTTGCATCCTTTATGGCTTTTGTCGTTGTGTCTTTGCCGCCTGCAGCGGGATGGAGCAATCAGGCGGCCTACGAAATCGCCTTTGGCAGCACCTGGCGAATTGTTGCTGCCTCGCTAACCGCATATTGTGTAGGTGAATTCGTCAACTCTTTTGTGCTTGCGAAACTCAAGTTGATGACCGAGGGCAAACACTTGTGGATGCGTACGATTGGTTCGACAGTTTTCGGCGAGGGCATTGATTCACTTTTGTTTTATCCACTTGCATTTTGGAACAGTGGGTTAATTCCTAACGAACTGATTCCTAGTCTCATGCTGTCGCAGTGGATTGCGAAGACAGCTGTTGAGGTGTTGTTTACACCGCTTACCTACAAGATTGTCGGTTTTCTTAAGCGTGCTGAGCAGGAAGACTATTTCGATCGCGATACTGATTTCACGCCATTTCGAATCAAGACTTAGCAAGCGAAACGAATATGTCTTTGGCAGGCCAGTTCGCGATAGACCCGTGAGATCGTGGATCCTGTCATGCTTTATTGGCTTATTGTTGATTTGAATCCGGTAGCACAGCTTTACATCGTTTAGCCATGCGCGCACTATTTTTTAGACTTCTTGCACGCGATTTTCAGGCAGGGCATCTAAACTTACTTGCGCTTGCCTTGGTGATTTCT
>JALQWJ010000183.1 GCA_023258775.1 Burkholderiaceae bacterium
AAGACGTCGTCGTGCAAGCCGTCTGATGCAGTGCCGCTAAATGTCAAGTCCGCTGGGCAATTTGATCGAGTCTGAAGCGTGATTCTCATCCGCGCTAGACCTCAAGCCACTCCTGACGAACCTCATCATGATTAATCAAATCCTGAGGGCTGCCTTCAAAAACGATATGCCCGTGTCCCATCACATACAGTCGATGACTAATTTTTAAAGCAATCGTCAGCTTTTGCTCTACAAGCAAGATCGATATGCCGCGCTGAGCGATTTCCGCCAGTAAATTGCCTACCAGGGCAACCATCATCGGTGCCAAGCCCTCGGTAGGTTCGTCGATCATGATCAGATCGGGATCGCCCATGAGCGTGCGACACATGGTCAACATTTGCTGTTCGCCCCCAGAGAGTACGCCCCCTGGCGTATCGGCCCGTTCTTCGAGTCTCGGAAATATCTTGAACATATCATTCATCGTCCAGCGTGGATTCTTTACACCACGCTTCTCGCCGAGCATAAGATTCTGGCGTACCGTGAGCGAAGGAAAAATATCACGATTTTCGGGGACATAACCAAGCCCAAGATGGGCAATATCGTGCGGTTTCATGCCAGCAATTTCTTTGCCCTTAAAGCGCACTGAACCCTGTGGGGTAACGTCTCCCATAATCGCTTTAATCGTCGTGGACCTTCCAACACCATTGCGCCCAAGCAGACTTACGATTTCTCCCGGCATGACTTCAAAACTTACGCCTTGCAAGATATGACTCTTGCCATAATATGCATGCAAATCGCTAACTCTGAGCATCGGCTCTGCCATCACCTTACCCTTGCAAGTTTCTAGATTTTAGGCACATTGCACTAGCCGGCATGCTCTTCTGCCTGTCCAAGATAGGCTTCGCGAACCGCTTGATTGCCACGGATTCGTTCTGGCACGTCACTTGCGATGACCTGGCCATAGACAAGCACCGAGATTCGATCCGCAAGACCAAATACGACACTCATATCGTGTTCGACCATAAACAATGTCTTCCCTTCGCTAACCCGACGGATCAAGTCAATCGCATAAGCCGTTTCTGAGCGACTCATGCCAGCGGTTGGTTCGTCCAAGATGATAATTTTAGGATCGGCGGCAATGGCAAGCCCGATTTCAAGCGCTCTTTGCTCGGCATAGGTCAACACGCCCGCCGGCGTATCTTTGCGCGTGTGAAGATTGATTTGTTCCATGACCTGATTGCAACGCGCAGTAACTGCGTTGAGCTTCGACACGCCGTACCAAAATGCATATCGATGCCCCATCTGCCAGAGAACGCTGCAGCGAATATTCTCAAAAACACTCAGGCGGGGAAATATATTCGTGACCTGAAAACTTCGAGATAGCCCGAGCCGGTTAATGTCGAAGGGTCGCTTTCCAACGATACTTTGTCCCAAGACGGAAATATCCCCTGAACTCAAAGTAATGCGTCCGCTGATCAAATGAAACAGTGTTGACTTACCGGCGCCATTCGGACCAATCAGCGCATGTCGTTCCCCTGTTTGGACTTTCAGGTCAACACCGCGAATAATTTGCGTCTGGCCAAACTGCTTATGTACCTCCCGCAATTGGAGGGCCGCTACCTGCCCTTCTGAGAGAGGTGTTTCATTACTGGAAGTTAGAGCATTCATGATGACCGCTTCATCAGCAGATGTACCTCCGACCACGCATCCTTGACCCGAGGCCAAGTCTTGCGACAAAGGAATGCACCAATACCAAAAAGCCCGAGGGCAACAAGCCAGGGCAGTAGCGCCTTACTCGAAAACTCGACGCCCATAATAATCATTTGTGGGCCTTCGGTTGACGCTTTGACAAGCGCGTGATGCGCCAACTCTATGATGGCTACGGCACCCGCTAACCATAAGATTGCAGGAACTGCTGTCAAAAGATAGGCGGGAATAAGGCGTTGTAAAAGTCCTGCGCGAATGACCGGTTCATGGATCATGATCAATCCCGCAAGTCCGCCCGGCAGGTACATCACCACCAAGATAAACATCAGTCCGAAGTAAAGCATCCAGGCCCCGGTGAAATCACTTAGCGATATCTGTAAAGCAGTGATCAGCATAGCGCCAAGAATCGGGCCTAGGAAATGTCCGACGCCACCGATATAAGTCATCAAAAGTACAGCGCCAGATTGCGCACCGCTCACTGATAAGGCATTCATAATTTCAAAATTAATAGCTGCTAATGCTCCAGCAATTCCGGCAAAGGTGCCAGACAGACAAAAAGAGATGAAACGAATCATTTGAGTGGAATAGCCTATAAACTCGGCGCGTTCAGGGTTTTCGCGAACCGCATTAGCCATACGTCCAAATGGGGTTTGCGTAATCGCAAACATCGCCATCACAGCAAAAAATGTCCAAGCTGCAATCAGGTAATAGACCTGGATTTGGGCGCCAAAGTCCAGCCCAAGCCAACTGGCCAGCTTAGAGCGATCAGCACTTACACCTTCCTCGCCCCCAAAAAACGATCGCATGATGAGCGATGACGCTGCAACAAGTTCACCCAGACCAAGCGAGATCATCGCAAAAGCTGTGCCTGCACGCTTGGTGGACACCCATCCAAAAACAAGAGCAAAGCCCAAGCCAGTTACAGCGCCCACGATGGGTACCACGATCAATGGCATCGAGGCGGTTGGACTCGCCAGAATCTGTATTGCATGGACAGACATAAATCCTGCCAGGCCATAATACACAGCATGACCAAAGGAGAGCATGCCAGTTTGTCCAAGCAGCATGTTGTAGCTCAACGCGAACACTGCCATGATGCACATTAGACTCATCTTGGTGAGCGAGGTTCCTGAGTCAAACACATAGGGCAGGGCAAGCAGGATAAACGCTGCTGTAGGCCAAATCGCAATTCGCTTCATGCTAAGTCTCCCGATTTCCCATGAGGCCCGTGGGTCGGAAGATCAAAATCAGAATCAAAAGTAAGTAGGGTATAACCGGTGCAACTTGTGCAACGGTCACACTCCAAAGATCGCCAAGCACCGTACCAACTTTTGGATTTAACTGCAGAAATTGAAAAAGATCCGATAGTGAAACATTAACTGCTACTGCAAATGTCTGTACCAGGCCTATGAGCAGTGAGGCAATGAATGCGCCGGTCAGAGATCCCAAACCGCCGAGCACCACAACCACAAAAAGAATTGGGCCTAGTAAGGCTGCCATCGATGGTTGGGTGACTAGAGCTGGTCCCGCAATCACGCCGGCGAGGCCAGCCAAGACGGAGCCACCTCCGAAAACCAACATGAAGATTCGAGGCACATTGTGGCCCAACATGGCAACCATCTGCGGGTGGCTCAGCGAGGCCTGAATGATAGGTCCTATACGGGTTTTGGTTAATACCCATAACAGAGCAATAAACATGCCGATCGCTATACAGAGCATGAAAACTTTATAGGCTGGATAAGTCGTACCGAACATCGTAAAGGCAACAAAGTCCAAGGCCTCTGGCACACGGTAGTCAACGGGCAACTTGCCCCAAATCATTTGAACGAGTTCTTCGATCACAAAGGCAAGACCGAAGGTAAACAAGAGTTCAGCGACATGGCCGTGCTTGTGGACCTGACGCAATCCGTACCGTTCGATCAAAGCACCTACGAGTCCAACCAGCAAGGGCGATGCAAATAGTCCGATCCAAAAGCCCAAATGCCTTGCGATTTCAAAGCCGAAGTAGGCACCAAGCATATAAAAGCTTGCATGGGCAAAATTCAGCACACCCATCATCGAAAAAATGAGCGTCAGTCCGCCGGCCATCATAAATAGCAACATGCCGTAGAGCACGCCATTTAGGCTTGAAAAAAGAATCAACTCAAGCATGATATCCCTCATAGCCAGATCCT
>JALQWJ010000184.1 GCA_023258775.1 Burkholderiaceae bacterium
AAAAACAGGTCGATGCCCAATCGAAATAAAAAAACAAACAATAAACCAAGTATAAAAAATAACCGTCGAGGCCCGGCGAACAAGCCGATGAATTTGCCTTGTGATTTGCCAGGGCATCATCGCTCCCGAAAGGCGGATTGCATGGTTCGGGTAATGGGTGAAAACACATAAGAAAACACGGTTCTTTTTCCTGTAATCACATCCACTTGCGCCGTCATGCCAGGAATCAGGGGTGCCTTTAAGTCATTAAGCGGCTTAAAGCCCTCGGGCAAGCGAATTTGCACCAAGAAAAATGGCATGCCTTTTTCGTCCAAAACCGAGTCTGAGCCAAGCACGGCAACTTCGCCCTCGGCTGCGCCATAGATTGCAAAGTCATAGGTTGCAAACTTGATAAGTGCACGCTGGCCAGTACTCAAGTAGCCAATGGATTGCGGTGCAACCCGAGCTTCGAGCAATAACTCGGCGTTGTTTGGCACGATCTCGATGACACGTTCGCCTGGCTTAACGGTGCCGCCCACTGTACTTACCAGCACCCGGTTCACCGTACCTTCAGCAGGCGACTTAAGCAGGCTTCGTTCAAGCTTGTCTTTGGTCACCGTAACACTCGCTCGCGTGCCCACCAAATCGTTTTGAACTTTGGCAAGTTCAGCGACTAAATTGCTACGATATTCATCACGCAGCGATTGAATCGAGGCCCTGGTTTTACCAATCTCCTCTTGTGCTTGTGCGATGGCACCACTTGCCTCAGCAATCGAGCGCTCGATACGAATTAAACTGATCCGGGGTTCAAGGCCACGATCAACCAAACGGGCAGTGATCAGCCTTTCTTGTTCAATCGCGTCCTTGCTCGCCATCGCAGCCTTAAGTCTTGCCTCAATGCTTGCGATCTCTGCGTCACGTTGCTTAATGCCTGAGGCAAGTTGCGCCTGCCGCTCTCGAAGAAGCTTGGTTTCGGTTCGCAGGGTATCTGCAAACTCATTGGTAAGTTTTAAGGGGAGTTGAATCGTGTTTGCCCCTTGCAGCTCAGCTTCGATGCGCGCCGCGCGAATCTGTAACAAGGCACTTTGCTGATTAGATACCGTGAGTTCATTTTGTGCCTGAATAGGGCTTAGTGTGAGCAAGAGATCGCCAGGTTTGACTTGATCGCCTGCTTTGACATGGATGGCCTCGATGCGTCCGCCTTCAAAGTGTTCTATGGTTTGGAGCTTAGCTGATGAAATCAGCTTGCCTTCTGCACTGATGACCTGATCGATTTCCATCACCGTTGACCAGGCACCTAGGGCTAGTGCTGTAATCCCTATGACGAAGATCAACTGGGTTGAGAGACGTTCTCGACCCGAAGGGTCGTAGCGAAAGGTATCGCGAAAAAGCACCCAGATCAGTTTGAGTCCCCGGGGCGCGGGCTCATCGCGTTTAAAACGTGATCCGTAGCTTTTTCTCATCGATCCAATAGTTTCGTGGTCAGCTTGCCGCCGCCAAATGACGGGCTTGTAAGAACTCAGCCACGGTTTTACTTGCCATGCAGCGACCGTCATCGATCAGAATCACCCGATCCACTAACTGCAAGAGCGAGGATCGGTGGGTAATAAGGATCATCGTGGTTTGTAAATTCTCCTGGCGAAAGCGTTCGATAAAGGCCCGCTCGGTTCGTGCGTCCATGGCGCTGGTTGGCTCATCAAGGATAAGAATTGGTGGGCGCTTGATCACTGCGCGCGCAATCGTGATGGCTTGTCGCTGGCCACCCGATAGGGAGTCTCCACGCTCGCGCACAGGCATTTTGTAGCCTTCGGGGTGGTTATCGACAAAGCTATCGACTCCCGCAAGCCATGACGCCCAAAGTAGATCGGGGGTGCCCACGCTGCCGGCGCCAAGCAAGATATTTTGCTCAACATTACCGGCCATTAACCAGGGTTCCTGGCCCACATAGCCGATTTGCAGGCGTAAGGCTGAAGGGTCGATTTGCTGCAAATCAACCCCGTCGATCTTGATGCTTCCTTCATCGGGCATATAAAGTTTGGCAATCAGCTTGCCGATGGTTGTTTTGCCCGAACCAACTCGACCGACGATGGCAACTTTCTCGCCCGCTTTGATTTGCAGACTCATGCTTTTGAGTGCATCGCCTTTTTGTCCGGGGTAGCGGAAGCTAACCGATTCAAGAGTTATATCACCTTTAAAGACGCCGCGACTCAAATAACGATCCCCTGTATCGTGTTCGCTTGGCGCTTGCATTAATTGGTTAAGGGCTTTGTAGCCAGTGATCACTTGATTGATGCGAACAAGCAATTGTGAGACCTGGGCAAAGGGCAATAAGGCGCGGCTTGCAAGCATGGTGCAGGCGATGATGGCCCCAAAGCCAAAGCTTCCCGATGTGACAGTGACTGCACCCACCGCGATTACAGCGATTTGGACAACCTGTTGCACTTCCTGGGTGAGGTTTGCCGATAAGTGACTGTACTGTTTGCCTTGTTCGGCGATATCGGCCTGGCGTGCCAGGACCTGGCGGAATCGTCGCCGCAAGATGCCACCAGCGCCCAATGTCTTGACGGTTTCAAGACCTGTGAGCGCTTCAACCAGGACTGCGTGTTTGGTTGACCCGTCTTTAAAACTTGTTTCGGCAATTCGTTTAAGCCGGGGTTGCAGCCAGGTGTTAATGATGACCAACAATAAAATGCCAATCAGAACGGGCGCAAGCATCCATTCGCCAATCCATCCAATCGCTACGAGAAATAGAATCGCAAAGGGAATATCGATCACTGAGACTAAGGCTGCTGAAGTGAGAAACTCACGTATTTGTTCGTATTCCTTAAGCACATTGGCAAGTGTGCCGACCTGTCCGCTTCGTGCTTTAAGCTGTACATCCATGACTTTGGCAAATAGGCGATCTGCAATTTGTAGATCGGCATCCATCCCTGCAGCACTTATAAATTTTGCACGGGTCACTTTCACGGCGTAGTCCGCAAGAATTAGCAAGACCATGCCTGAGACCAGCACTGCAAGCGAGGACATCGCTTGCGCAGGAATGATTTTGTTATAGACCACAAGCGAAAACATTGAAACGCCCATGGCAAAGAAATTGGTGAGCAGGGCAGCGATGCCTGCCTGGGTAAAAAAATGTCGGTTTTTCCAGATCGGTCCAAAAAACCAATGCGTTTCCCAGCCCGGTACGACTGCGAAGGCTTCCTTGGCTCGGGCAAAAAAACGGACCAAAAGCCTGGGCTCGCTTCGCTGCACCCTGCGAAAGGCGCGCCAGTCGCGTTGCTCACCGGTATCTAAGCGCGTAAAGAGGATTTGTGCGGTGTTATCGTCCATGGCAAAAAGCCAGGTCTGATCACCAAACACAATTAAGCCGATGCCTTCAAAGCCTGCAATCTCAATATCAGGAACGGTCGCGATCGGTTCAACATCAATGCCCACCTCTTCAAGACAGTCTGCAAGTGCATCGATATCGCACTCTGCAGGCATACCGGCAAGCGCGTGCAATTGAGCGGCAGTGAGGCCTGCATCGAAGTGCGTGCTTATACGTTGAACGAGCGCTGCAAAGGCCTCAGTCGACCAGGCAACCGTGTCGTCGTTGAGGGGGCCTGGCGCAGCAGCGTGGGCATTCAGCTCAGGAATTGCGCTGTTGCGTTGGGGTGATGTCATGGAGATCGAATCGATAAGGCATCAAGGAGGTGATCTTGATGATAGGCCCATTGATACCAGGCAAGCTGCCGATCAAAGCTTGCTTGAAGCAGTTTTTGAGCAGCATTCATAAAGTCTTCTTGGGCTCGAAAAACATCGCTTAAAGATGCGCGGGCAAAAAGAAAAAGTTCTCGGGTTGAAAGTTCAG
>JALQWJ010000185.1 GCA_023258775.1 Burkholderiaceae bacterium
GAGCTGGTCCGACTCATTGGCTACCCGTTCTCCCTGGACATCAGCAGGGCCAAGTCGGTGCTGGGTTATTCACCTGAAGTCACCATCGACAAGGGGATGGCACTGTGAAAAATTACTCTCAAATCTGGGTAAAACCCCTGTTTATTGGACACTAAACTCAAAACCGCAAAGCTTAAAGAATGAGGCTATCGACTCACTCGAGATCGCGGTCTTTGCGCCCTCGTGCAGCCTTAGTCAAACAAGCTTTTCAGGCCTGCAAGGATTAGACTCCTTGCTGCGTGATCGATTGCCTTCGGTCTTCGACTTTGAATCATTGGGAGAAAGTAATGGATTTATCAGAGCGGGTTGCCGTAGTGACCGGCGGTGCCAGCGGTATCGGTCGTGCCGTTGCAGCAACCATGGCGCAGCGGAAGGTCAAGGCAGTTGCCTTGGTTGACCAAAGCACGGCAGTTCACGATGTTGCTGCGCAATTGAATCAGGCTGCGGGACGAAGCTTTGCAATGGCATTTGAGGGCGACACCACCGACGAAGCGTTTCGCAGCGCTGTTTTCGACAAGATCAGTGAGGCTCATGGTCTTGTTTCTTTATGTGTGCCTGCTGCTGGCATTACTCGTGACGATCTGGCGGTAAGGCTTGATCGAGAAACAGGCAAAGCGCGCATTTATCCGAAATCCCAATTTGAACTCGTTGTCCAGGTTAATTTGATTGCCCCGGTTTATTGGGCCCTTGAGATGATCGGGCGAATTGCTGAGAGCAGGGCTGCGCGCGGCCTCAAGCGATGGACGGCAGAAGAAAGAACGCAAGGCTCAGTCGTATTTATTGGATCGATTTCCTCAACCGGAAATCGAGGCCAAATTTCCTATGCAAGCACGAAAGCGGGCCTGGAAGGAGCTGCAGCAACAATCATGAAAGAGGCGATGTTTTACGGCGTACGATGTAGCCTGATTCACCCAGGGTTTACCGACACACCTATGGTGCGCGCCATGGGGATGGATTATGTATCAAAGAACATTCTACCTTTCACTCAATTGGGCCGCCTGATTGCTCCAGAGGAAATAGCTGACGCCATTTGTTTCATGCTTGCAAACTCTGCCGTGAGCGGCGAGTTATGGGTTGATGCGGGCTGGCATGCACCCGCTTAAAAGATGTAAATTTTGAATAAGCAATCCATTAAGCCTGTCATCCGCGCCATGCTGTGGATGGCGCTTGGTGGATTCACCCTCAGTGCAATGAATGCACTCATGCGGCAACTTACTGGCGAGTTGCCGCCAACTTTTGCGCAATGCATGCGCTATGTGTTTGGTCTAGCGGTCATGCTACCTTTTCTCGTTAAACAGGGTTTTCAGCATTACAAGCCTAATCATTTGAAAGGGCACTTGCTGCGAGGTTTTTTTCATGCAGCCGCCCTCACCCTGTTTTTCCTGGCATTGCCAAAGATTCCCTTGACTGACACAACTGCCATCATGTTCACCCAACCGCTGTTCGTGATGGTCGGTGCCGCATTGATTCTTCGTGAAGTTGTAAGCCGCGATCGCTGGCTTGCCGCGCTATTCGGTTTTGCTGGCGTGGGCTTGGTACTTTTGCCCCATATCCAAGCTGAAACCGGCAACTGGAGCATGGTCATGCTTGCAGCCTCACCGCTTTTCGCCGCATCGTTTTTGATCAATAAGGCCCTTACCCGCCATGATCGGCCTGAAGTGATTGTGCTGTGGCAAAACATCACCGTGACCGCCTATATGATCCCTATCGCATTGCCCTATTGGGTCTCTCCCGATGGCCGTCAATGGCTACTACTCGGCTGTTGTGGACTGCTTGGGACAGCCGCGCATGTCTTCATGACACGAGGTTTTGCGCTCGCCGATATTTCAGTCTTGCAACCCTTGCGCTTCTTGGACCTGCTTTGGGCATCGCTTTTTGGATTCCTGATGTTCGCGGCACTTCCAAGCAATTCAGCGATTCTAGGTGGCGTTATTATTGTTAGCGCTACCCTTTGGATTGCTCATCGTGAAAAGCGAAAATGATCAATTGGATAGACCCCAAACCACTTTCATCGGCGACTCCGCCTGCGTTGGGTCGATCGCGCCTTTGAAATCAAGGTAGCACTACCCGACGCATGCTAGCTCGACGCGTACTTCACCGAACACCCATAGGGTACAGACGTCGTTGTACTCACAGCCTTGCCCGCTAGACTCTCCTCAATAGCCTGGCGCAGATACGATACCGCTTTAGGAATATCAGCAGGGTTGGCTGATCGAATGCTGTCGATTGCACCGTGATAAACAATCACACCCACTGGGTTGATAAGAACCATTTGCGGTGTGGTTCTCGCGCCATAGGCTCTACCAACCATGCCTTGCGGATCGAGTAAGCCATAGCTGGGTTTTGCCTGTTGCTGGTTATTCCAAGCCTTCATTACGCTCGCGCTACGGTACTCGGGATGGCCTGGATGAGTTGAGTTGATCTGCAGCCAGATAAGCTTATTTGACGCTGCAAAATGCTGCAGTGCTTGCATGTTTGAAGCGTTATAGTGTTTTTGAACGAAGGGACAGTCCGGATTCGTCCATTCAAGCACAACCCAGCGCCCTTTAAATTGTTCGAGCGTGATGGTTTCAGCATCAAGCGACTGTAAGCGAAATCCCGGCGCTGCCTTTCCTGGTTCGATCATCGCCTTGGCCTGGCAGACTAGACCTGTTACTAAAAGGATCGCAATAAAGCGCCAGATCTGTCTCATGATAAAACTCCGTAGCGATTTATAGGAGGCCATGAGGCTTCAGTACCTCAACACCTCCCAAATAAGGTCTCAATGCCTCGGGCACCCTAATGCTGCCATCGGCTTGCTGGTGATTCTCCAATACCCCTACAAGCGCTCGACCAACCGCTAGTCCTGAGCCGTTCAGGGTGTGGAGTAACTCAGGCTTAGCGTCGCGCGACCGAAATCGAGCCTGCATACGCCTTGCTTGAAAGCTCTCACAATTAGAACAAGATGAGATCTCCCGGTAAGCTCCCTGACCAGGGAGCCAGACCTCAAGGTCATAGGTTTTCGCTGCCGAAAAACCCATGTCACCGGCGCACAAAAGCATCACCCGATAGGGAAGTTCAAGCTTTTTCAAGATTGATTCAGCATGTTGAACCATTTCTTCGAGCGCCTGATAGGAAGCATCGGGGTGAACCACTTGTACCATCTCGACCTTGTCGAACTGGTGTTGTCGAATCATCCCTCTCGTGTCACGGCCGTGAGAGCCTGCCTCCGATCTGAAACAAGGTGTATGGGCTGTTAGTCGAATCGGCAGACTCGCAGCATCAACAATTTTGTCGGCAACAAGATTCGTGAGCGAGACCTCTGAGGTCGGGATCAGGAACCAGCGGTCACGAAGCGCAGGTCGATCGTCATGTTGTGGCTCAGCGTGATGCTGAGAATCATGTTGCTGATAAGGCCCTTGCTGATTCCCAGCATGAGGCAAGCTAGGTGCAGATTGGCTCGGTGTGGGTTTACTCGGTGTGGGTTGGCTCGAGGGTTGGCTCGGTGTGGGTTGGCTCAACAAAGCAGCGCCACTCAGGCCTCGATTGATTTCAAACAAGTCTTCTTCAAACTTTGGGAGCTGACCGGTGCCAAAAAGTGTTTGGCCATTTACGATATAAGGTGTATAGCACTCCTGATAGCCGTGCTCTGTCGTGTGTGTGTCTAGCATTAGCGAGGCGATTGCCCGATGCAAACGTGCAATGTTGCCGCGCATCAATACGAACCGGCTACCAGTGAGATGTGAT
>JALQWJ010000186.1 GCA_023258775.1 Burkholderiaceae bacterium
TCCTACAATTTGAAGGGCAAATGGGTACTTAGGATGGCTTCCTCTAGCCGCACGAAGGGATACCAAGGGACTAGGTCGTTCTAACCTTGATCATGGCTATTGACCCACAATGCACGACGAGCAGCACGACTCGCAGCATGCGCTTTCCTCGCCTCGATGCAGGCTTTGGCGATCGCCTTCGGGTCATGGACACATAAATTAATGACCATCGCTTGTAAGTCTGCTGGCAGCTCGGTTAAGCTGACTCGATCGTAAACGCGCCCGTAACCATCACGCTCAAGCAATCCGGTATCGACCAACCAGCGCCTGAGCTCAACGTAATCAGTCTCCAGGCATGCCAAGGCACCATTCAGAACTGCTTTTAGTGCGATATTGATGTCACGCTCGTCGCATGAATCCCGTGGAAGACAACACCAAACCAAGGATAAGGCCTCGAGCCGTTGCGCTAGCCCAAGCGCTCCCAAGATGCACCCGCTCCTTTAGGACGAGAGCTTTTACCCGATCCGGGAGCTCTGGAAGATGCTTAAACGGTGGGTTTACATCGCAATCGTTTGACATGAAAATGCTCTAAATATTATGAATATGACACGCAGCTTGTCATTACTGCTAAAAAGCTAGCGACCAAAAGCTGACGCGCGCGAGCTCCAAAAATCCTAGCGCCTGCAGAATCGGCCACCTGTCCTCGCCCGCATCGACCACGAGCCAACACCCTCCTCGACGCCAAAGCAGCTGAGCCCTAATTGCAATCAGGTACTTATAGAGCTCTCGTTGACGGTGGCTTGATATCGTGCCTCCACCGAACAAATGTCCAATCGCCTGATTAGCTGCGTGAATAAGGCCGCCGCTTGCTACGACTTGTCGATTTTCATCACGAATGACCATCAAATGTAGTCCATCATCGCCGCATGCCAAGGCGTCGCGGTATCCTGACAGCCATAAACCCTTATCCTCGTTCGGCCATATCCGATCATATAACGATAAAAGCTCATCAAGCTCGGAAGCGCGGTTACGTCTCGAACAGGCATAGCCCCTCCGAAGGCATACGTTTATGTGTTGATTGCTAACATGAAGTCCAGCGCATCGATTAGGCGGGCCTTCGCAATCAAAACCATAAGCTCTTAGCGCTGCCTTGGTAACGGCGGTCGAATCGTGTCCGTAAACTTTCCAAGTCAAGCGCCTAGCTCGTTGCGACATCCGCATCCACCCAAACAGGTCAAACTTTAAGCCTATCTATAGAACTTGACCGATACGGATTAGCGAGCCATTTTCGTCGATGATTGCGAATTCACGCATGCCCCAAGGCTTGTTCTCAAGCTTTGTTATGCGCGGAATGCCCGAGCTGGGCAATGTCAATGCGGAGAACTCCGTGAATAACGTATTCACATCGTTCACCCTGAAATAGGCGCCAAACGAGGACTCGGCCGGCAACAACTGCTTATGCAAAAAGAAGTGGACCTCGAGTGAGCCATGCTCTGCGATGGCGTAGTCCCCATTCGGCGAGACTACCTCGCATACAAAGCCAAGCCTGCGATAAAAGGCAAGCGTGTCTTCCATCGAGATTGCAGGAAGTGTTGGAATGGCGCGATCAAAGTCTTGCATTTTTACCCCTCCCTTAGACACTGAACTTCTACAGCAATATAAGCTGGTGCTGATGTCACCGTCAAAGGTGAGGATGATGTGGGCTACCTGCTAGGACCAAATCCAGATGATCCCGATCCTATTTGGGACTACCGGGAATTTAGCGGTGAATTAGATATCGCCTCAAACCTACCTTGACATCACCTCATGCTACAGACAACCATTAAAGAAGTAGAGAACTCCAACGGCGTCCAAAGCAGGGGGCATATTCAGAAGTGTTGGCCTCGGTAGTAGCTAGAAAGATTGCCCGCATCACCAACTACCTTTTGACCAGACACCGGTCACCTACCAACCGCGAGCCTCCAATTTCGACTGGGACATTAGCTTGTTTAAAGATTGGTGAAAAGCAATCGAATCGCTTCCTAGGTGAAGTCACTTCCTCCCCTTGCTCGCTAGTCTCAGTTGATTGGTCGCCAATCGGACGGCATTAACCTACCGCCATCCAGCGACAGATCAATCCTATTGCCAATAAAGCCGCATAGGATTTGTGGTGAGGATCTCATCAAGGCAATTCTCGGGAAGCCAGGCTTCAAGCGCGGAAAGGAGATCAGCGTAATTAGCATAATGTTCAAAATTTGTACAAGGCCAGTCACTTCCCCAGATCAGCGCAGAAGGACCCAACACTTGATAGAAAGATGACACAAGTGATGCGGCGTCTACACCATGGAGCCGATACGCTCCGCTTAGCTTGATCGTGACCCGCTTTGCCGTTAAGCGCTCCAACAATTTGATTGTCGGATCATCCAAGTCTGCACGACCCGGCTTGGCCATATGGTCTATGACCAGATGAAGGCTTGATGGCAGACTTGCGATGACGCCGGGTAATGCGCCCCGATCAGTGTGAATTTCAATGTGCCACCCCATCTCGAGCATGCAATCCCACAAGCTTGCCCGCCCCTGCCAATCCGATAAGTCATGGGACACACCCGAAAGGTTTAGGCGCAGCCCACGAATGCCCATCGTATGCAAGACGCGTAGTTCTTCAGGACGAATGCTCGGAGAAACGACGGCTACGCCTCTTAATCGATGAGGATCAGCCAGCAGGTTAGCCAAAAGAAGCCGATTATCAACACCAAGAAAACTGGGTTGTACCAATACCCCATGAGTAATCCCAAGCGATGTAGCGCGCGCTTGCCAATCGGAAAGCAAGGAATCGTAGCTAGGGGTGTAACGGGCACCAACAATCGCCTGTCCGGCCTCAAAAACGTGGAAGTGACAATCGACTTGAATCTTTGAAGTAGCTTCGCTCATGTGATACATTTTAGTCATCTAGAGGACTGATGATAAGTCGTGATGATATCAAGCTTGCCGCCTTTTGGTCAGAGCCGATACGGAGCACTTGCCACCGCTTTGCGGCAAAGAGTTCTCGATGGTGAGTGGGAACCTGGAGAAATGATTCCATCGGAGGCTAGCTTGGCGAGCAGCTACGGAGTCGCGCTTGGCACGCTTCGACAAGCCATCTCGCTTCTCGTTGAAGACGGGATCTTTAGGCGACAACATGGGCGGGGAACCTTTGTTAGCCGCGGAATTGATAGCCCATCAATGATGCGATTTTTCCGCTTTCAATCAGGAGATGGGAAGGCTACAGTCCCAGAATCATTGATCCTTCAGCGCCGATTTCGCACCCCATCATCAGATGAGGCGCTGGAATTTGCCATAGACCCATCATCTCAAGTGATGCAGTTCGAGCGACTTCGCAGCATCGATGGGAAACCTTGCCTACTTGAGAACATCATTCTTCCACTCCCTCTCTTTGGCGCGCTTGCAGACACCGATACAGGGTCCTGGGACGATTTGTTATACCCAATGTATCTAAAATACAGTGGGATCCTCGTACATCAAGTTCATGACACATTGAGTTTTTCTCAGCTAAGCAGCAGGCAGGCAAAGAAGCTACAACTAGCTGCTGGGAACCCATGTGTCCTCGTCGAGCGTCGAGCCTTCGATATCTCAAACCGATGCATTGAGCGGCGAACAACTCGTGGCGATGCCCATTCATTCACCTATACAGCTCATGTCAAGTAAGGGAGCGGCTACATGAAAGTTTTTATTCCGATCAATAAACAATATCTCTTTGCCATTTTTTCGCTCTGCTTCTTGTTCTTTCAAGGAGAGAGTTTTGCA
>JALQWJ010000187.1 GCA_023258775.1 Burkholderiaceae bacterium
CTTTTATCCATAGCTATATAGTCTTTGGTCTGATCACGTCTTGTGACCCAGTAGGCTGGCGTTTCGAAGGTGTTGTGCTGATCGTAATGTTTAGTGCGGTATGCATCGTAGCTCGATTATGGGTTGCAAAAATCACAACGTGCTGGATCTGCAAAGGTAGGGGTATTGATCGAATTTGTTACTTCATGGTGGCAAAGTCTGCAGCGTTGTTTGATTGCGATTGGTAAACGAGTGGGTACCCCGCAATCACGGCATGGCAAACCGGCAATCTTTTCGAAATTGCTAAAGCCGGGTGCTCGACATCGTGGACAGCGCTGATTCATTTTCGTGCTCAGATCAAGGGTTGCTTTCTTGATAACCGTCATACGTGTTGGGTTGCAGTGAGCTCTAAGGTCATTTTCGATAGTGGCCATTTGTGATGCCGAGGATCGACAGGCCCAATAGAAGGCATCTTTAAGAGCGCTGAACTCGCCGATACCCTTTCTCATTAAATGTGCCGATTCACCCAGCGGTCTCACTACAAGCTGATGACTTGGAAACCCAGCAAGACTGGCAAACCTAAGGGCTTCCGGCCAGTCGTCTGTGCATTGAGGGGCAGCAATCGCTGCACCAGAGGCGACGCCTTCAATCTCAAGCCCCAGATCCAAATCAACGAGCACAATAATCTCGTAATGCCAAGGGGTCAGTCCAATATATGGATCAACGGCCGATGATCCCTCGCTGCCAAGTCCTACCTTTAATCCAGTCAACTTAGTGGCAAGCATGGCCTTTTCCCGCGCAGCTTCCCTTTGAGACAGCAGTCGAGGCACATCGCCCGTAAACGTTCCAAGTTGATCGGTATCAAATTGATCGGTGTGTTCAACGATAGCGCCACATTGCTTCCCAAGTATTGGGGCAAGGACGCTCTCTTTGCCATGCTTCGTGAGCAATGCCATGCGAACATCGGTGTAAAAAGGCTTTGAAAGACTCATCGCTTAAGTCAAAAAGTTAACGCAATTGTTTGGTTCCATCACAAATGAGGACTGGTCTTATCGATAAAGCCAAGTGGCGTAGCTGTAATAGGTTGGCAGTCCTAACAATAAGTTGAAAGGAAGTGTCACACCAAGCGATGAGGTGAGGTATATCCCGGGATTGGCTAGGGGAAGGGAAGCACGACATGCTGCGGGCGCATCGATGAAAGAGGCACTGGCACAAATTGCCCCAAATACAAATGAACTTCCGTGGCTCATGCCTGCGTAGTAGGCCAACGTAACACCTAGGATTCCGTGAGCCATCGGCATGATAGTTCCGAAAGCTGCCATAAACATCCCTACCTGCCGGAATGCTGCCATGCTTCGGGCAGCCGTAATTCCCATTTCAAGTAAAAAGAGCATGAGCATGCCTCGGAACAATCCTTCGAAGAACGGGGCAATCTGCTGCCACTGTTTATCGCTTGCGAGATAGCCAATTGTCATACCGCCAATTAAAAGTAAAATCCCGCGGCCTCGAATAACGCTCATAAGAAGCTCGGGTGCATTGTTTCCTTCGGGTCTTGTTTGTCCTTGGACAACACGAGCGATGACTAGGGCGTAGATCACTCCAAACTCCATGAAGGCGACCATCGCCGTGATATAGCCGTCTGCTGGTGTACCAAGTGAACTTGCAAAACTCATCGATGCAAAAAACGTTGCAGTTGACACAGAGCCGTAGTGAGCAGCGATGGCGGCAGCGTTGCTTACGTCCATCTGGCCCAGCCTTCGTGTCACCAAGTAAGCAAGCGTAGGTATACCGAATGTCATGATCAATGTAATACCGATCATTGGACCAAGCGATGCAAGATCTGCCTTTGCGAGCTCGCGCCCTCCGGTGATGCCGAGCGAAAACAAAAGGTAGATCGCTAATAGTTTGACGATAGCTTCGGGTAGCTCAAGCTCACTCTTTACTGCGCCCGCTATGGTTCCCAGTAAGAACGCTAGTACGATGGGTTGAATCAAGTTGCTCAGAAGTAAATCCAATCCATGCATCGAAGGTCTCCTGGTGATTTAACAAGGAAAATCTGTTGATGCGAAAACTTATCCTGTGAGCTTGGTAATGTCTAATTCATCTTTCTGAACTTATTATTTGAGAAAATCAAAGTATTTTCATGGTCTGTAGGCTATGCGGCATGTATGAATGAGCTTAACTTTCACCACTTAAAGTACTTTTGGGCCATCGCTCACCACGGGCACCTTACAAAAGCTGCAGAGGCACTTCACATAACCCCTTCTGCGCTATCGATACAGCTTCGACAGCTTGAAGAGCGTTTAGGACACCAGCTCTTTGAGCGCCGTAACCGAAAGCTTGTACTTACCGAGGCGGGGCGCGTTGCTCTCGACTATGCAGACACAATTTTTGATACAGGACGTGAACTCATCAGTGTTTTGCGTGGCCGACCGCATCAACACCGACCTTTGCTACGTGTTGGTGCTGCAGCCACGTTGTCGAGAAATTTCCAGCTTCAGTGGTTAGCACCGATTTTGAAACGGGCCGATATAAGAATTAGACTTGTTTCGGGTCCATTGCGCGAGCTCCTGCCGCAACTATCTGCACATGGGCTTGACGTAGTGCTTGCAACTGAGGCGGCACCCCGAGATCAATCAGCCGGTTGGGTAAGCAAACGCATTAGTCAACAATCGCTTAGCCTCGTGTCACACCCTGTGCGAAGGGGCAGAAAATTAGTTCAAGAGTTCGAGTTTCCACATAGCCTTGATGGGCAGCAGATTATTTTGCCAAGCGAAGATAGTGGGGTCCGCATCAGCTTTGACTTTATGATGGAGCAGGCTCATGTGAGGCCACACATACTAGCTGAAGTTGATGATATGGCCATGTTACGGTTGTTAGCGCGGGAGACTGGTGTACTTACCCTGGTCCCACCTGTTGTCGTGCGTGATGAACTGCAGGCTGGGTTGCTAATGGAGCGATGCAAAATTCCCCATCTTTACGAAAACTTCTTTGCAATTACCATGCGTCGGCGGTTCGCTCATCCGATGCTTCGAGAACTCTTGATTTTAGGCAGGGACTAAAGCTCCTTAACACACGTAAATCCCAAGCGCTGCAAGGCAACACAGCACTGCACTTAAAGAGGCTGGCCAAAGTCAAAGTCAAATGCCATGTAGTGATGTACCAAGGCTGATACGTCACCCCAAGCACTCGATGCACGACAGGCCCACTCAACGACAATGGCAAGGGCGAGATTCGAGCTCCAGAGGCCCGGCGCCAGGGCATTTTGAAAGCCTGGAGAGTCAAGAAAGTTGTGCGCTCTAGATAGTGAGTAGTAAACACACGATCCAAACAAGAAGAACAACATGGGTGTTTGCAAACGGGAATCCATGCGCCCAATGAGGAATGCGAGGACTGCGCAAAGATTTAAGAGTGCCAAGGCGATTGATGCACCAATAGCAACCGGTGGAACGATCAGATTTTTAAATGCGTTATTTGCGATATGACTTGGGATCATGGCCGCATCGCGGACTATTTGCTCGCCTAGCCAAGCGCCCAGTTGAGCATCGCGACTTTGGGCGTGCACGGCAGCTGCTGGAAACAACGCTTGGACGATATTGCGATCGATCTCTCGAAGTGATCCGACAGTAAGTGCATCACCCTGGAGCGTCTTGAACTGCTCGTTTAAAAGACGTGTCGCGCTTGCGTTTAAAAGCACTGCTGCGCGCTTGTCTTTGGGATCAGCCAGTTCAACAAAGTAGTTGATCAGCGACTGTTGAAGATGCCAC
>JALQWJ010000188.1:0-3469 GCA_023258775.1 Burkholderiaceae bacterium
GAGGCCGCCTCATGAATCGCAGCTTCAGGGATATCGGTACAGTGGGTTTTCAGTAGCGTAAGCGGATGGCTTGGCAGCGAATCAGGCCAGGCGGCCGCACGTGAATCGACCCATATTAACGAGCACGGTACGCCGCAAAGCGCTTGTACGAGCGCCTGTCCCACATGCCCTGCACCGTGGATTTGTAGTACAAATCGAAAACAGGCTGCGGGCCATACAGCGATGGTTTCCAAATCCAAATTAAACCATGTGAGATCAACCGAACCGCCGCAACACTGCCCCAAGGAAGGCCCAAGCGCAATTGTTCGTCGCTGCGGTAATTGAACCAAACTGTCTGATCGCAAGAAGTCGCGCGCGCGCTCCACAGCCTCAAATTCCAGGCGCCCGCCGCCAATCGTACCAAGGGCCGAATCCAGACTCACTAACATCCTTGTTCCGTGCTCACGGGGTACGGAGCCACGGACCGAACTTAATTCAATAACGATGGCTTTCAACCCAGACGCAAGCCACGATTGTGCTTGCGCCTTGACTGCGCTCATGCCTGGGCCTTAAGGGCGCTCATGATTGGGCCCTGACCGCGCTCATGATTGTCTGATCGCAAAAAATACCCGCTCCGGGGTTGCGGGTGCGTCCAGGTGAACCATTCGGTCACCACACCCTGGCGTTTTCTCGGCCGAAAAGTTGCTACTGACAACAGTGTCGTTTTTCACTATGCTGCCGCCGTCGTGCTTTTCTTGGCCAGTTGAGCTAGCCCGCGAAAACCGAATATTGCCAACAGCATCGCGCAAGGCTTCAATGACAGAGAGTGCCAGCATCAGTGGGGGCTCGCCAACTGCCTTTGATCCACCCAGATTGTCCTCGCGATTAGGCATATGCCACCAGTTCACCTCGAAGTGTTCCGGCAGATCTCTGGCTGTCGGAATCTTATAAGTTGAAGGCGCATGGGTCAAAAGACGTCCATCGTCGTGCCAGCGCAATTCCTCCGAACTTAGCCAGCCCATCCCTTGCACAAAGCCACCGATCACCTGTCCACGATCAATACGCTGATTAAGCGAGTTGCCAACGTCGTGGAGAATATCAACCGCAAGCATACGATAGCAACCGGTTCTAGGATCCACTTCGATCTCAGTACAGGCTGCACCCCAGGAAAAATAATAAAACGGTCTTCCCTGTCGTGTTTTAGGATCGAAGTGAATCTTCGGTGTGCTGTAAAAGCCCTCAGCCCAAAGCTGAATTCTTGCCAGATAGGCTTTGTTTACAAGCTCTGTCAACGCTGTTGATCGACCAATACCTTCTTGATCAGTCCAAAAAAGCTGACCTTGGTCAAAGCGTAGTGAGCCTACTTGCGCACTCACTGTTGTTGACCAAAACTCGATTAAACGATCGCGCAAAGTAGATGCGGCGATTTCAGTGGCTCGACCATTCAAGTCGCTACCTGAAGAGGCAGCAGTTGCCGAAGCGTTGGCAATTGCATGCGTATCAGTCGTCATCACCCGTACTTGCGTTGGATCAACACCTAGAATGTGACAGACAACGCCAACGATCTTGGTGTGCAAGCCCTGACCCATCTCGGTACCGCCGTGATGCAAAGCCAATGTGCCATCGGTAAACCATTGCAACAATGCGCCTGCTTGATTGAAATGGGTGGCATTAAAGCTAATGCCAAACTTGACTGGCGTTATGGCAATTCCTCGCGCTAATCCCTGTGACTTTATCGTCTGTCTGCGAGCTTTATAACGACAATCGTCTGCAAGCTGACGCATCAAATCACCAATGAATTCGTCCTCAACAGTCATCCCGTATGGCGTGATATTTCTTGGAGCTGTTCCATAAACATTGCGCAGCCGAATTGATAAGGCATCCTGGTCAAGATAACGCGCCACATCACCAATAGCACTCTCAATCAAATACATGCCCTGCGGGCCACCGAACCCTCTGAAAGCTGTGTTGGATTGCTTGTTAGTGCGGCAACGATAAGAACGGATCCGCAGCGACTCGATGTAATACGCGTTGTCTACGTGAAAAAGTGCTCGTTCATTGACAGGAATCGATAAATCGGCGGAAAACCCACAATCTGAGGCAAGCTCTGCATCAAGCGCCAGTATCGTACCTTCATCATCGAAACCGACCTCGTAGCAAACCCGGAAGGGGTGGCGTTTGCCGGTTATCTTAAAGTCGTCATCGCGATCAAGCCGCATTTTGACAGGACAACCCATTAGGCTTGCCGCAACCGCAGCCCATACCGCAACCTGCCCAGATTGGGTTTCTTTGCCGCCAAAACCGCCTCCCATCCTTCTGCACAACACGCGAACGCTATGCGCAGGAAGATCGAGCGCGTGGGCAATCCAATGTTGCATTTCTCCGGGATGCTGCGTGCTTGAATGGACCAGCATCGCGTTTTGTTCTTCGGGAATTGCATAAGCAATCTGCCCTTCAAGATAAAAATGCTCCTGCCCACCAACCCAGCGTTGTGCGCTCACTCGATGTGGCGCCTTGGCCATTGCCTCATCGGGCTGTCCGCGCTCAATCATCGCGGGTGCTGTGATCCAGGACGAGTGTTCCATGGCCTGCTCAATACTCAGCACACTGGGAAGGGGCTCGATCTCTAACTTGACTTTGGCCGCGGCAGCCAAAGCTTCTCGATGACTTTGAGCAAGAACGAGCGCAATAACCTGCCCCGCATAAGAGAGAGTGTCTTGCGCGAGGATTGGCTCATCGCGTGCCATGTTAGCGATCTGGTTGGGGCCTGGTAAATCACGTGCTTGAATGAAGGCTTTCACCCCAGGCATTTGCAGTGCATTGCTCGAGTCAATTCCTAAAAGTCTGCCATGCGCAAGCGGACTGCAGACTGGTGCGGCATGCAAACTACCTGCCAGCAAGGGCAAGTCGTCGATAAAGCGTGCCTGCCCGAGCAACTGTTCGAGGGCACTCTCGTGAGCCATGATCGACTTAATGACTCAACTCCTTGGAGTTCGCTGTAGATTGAGCCATCGCGATCGTGATAAATTCTTCAAAGAGTTCTTTGCAAATAGCGCGGCGATAAGCGGCTGATGCCCTTGCGTCATCAATCGGACGCACTTTTTTCTGTAACACATCACTAGCCTCGAGCAGGAGGGGTTCGCTAATGATGCGCCCTAAAAGCAAGGATTCAAGTGCATGGATCCGAATCACTTGTTCGGCAACACCACCAAAGGCAATCGACAATCGCTCAAACACACGATTAGCGTTGACTGAAAAGGCGGCCACCATCGAAACCGATGAGATATCGTCTTCCCAGCGTTTGCTGATTTTGCGTGCGTGAAGTTGCAAACCTTTACTCGATGTTGGAATCCATATCGATTCAATAAGCTCACCAATTCCGAGATCTGTCTGCCGATAACCTTTGATAAAGTGATCAAGTTTGAGCTCACGATCGCAGATCATGTCAGCATGCCGATCCCAAGACATCAGGCGCAATTGCGCATCAAGC
>JALQWJ010000188.1:3479-3738 GCA_023258775.1 Burkholderiaceae bacterium
ACCCAAAGCAGTGGGATGCAATCGCCTATCGGTGAAGCGCTTGCAAGATTACCGCCTAGGCTTGCACTTGAGCGAATAGGTCGGCCTGCGAAACGCGCCGCGTAATCTTGCAGTTCAGGCCATTCACTAAGCATTTCGTCGAAGACCAATTGCAAGGGCCGCGCCGCACCAATTCGCCAACCCGACTCGTCATGATGTGAAATCATCAATTCAGGGATTCGGCAAAGATCTAACAATGCTTCAGGTTTTTCATGTTTAC
>JALQWJ010000189.1 GCA_023258775.1 Burkholderiaceae bacterium
AAAACATCCTAAAACGAGTAACAAAGCTGGAATGAACGAAGGCCAGTTTGCATAATCTGCTGAGGCGTAGCCCGTGGTGGTGGCAAGCGACACCACATGAAACGCAGCCAGTCGCAGTGCTGCGAGCCAGTCAGTTTCAATGCCTTCCATCACAAGAATAATCGTGACCAACAAGCTTGCAATAAGTAGCAGGCTCACATAAGCACGGATCTCGTAGTCCGAGCTGATCGGCTTAAACGATAGTGATCGTAGGACGACAAAATAGCGCAAAAAGCTGATCCCCGACAAGGCCATGAAAAACATCGCGACCAGCTCGATTTCGACTGAATTCCAATAAGCAAAGCTTGCATCATGCGAGGAGAATCCACCCAGACCCATGGTAGTACACATATGCATAAACGCATCAGGCCAGTTCATGCCTGCGGCTTTGTAGGCCAACATACAGGCAAGGGAAAATCCAAAATAAACTAGCCATAGCCCACGCGCTGTTTCAGCGATTCGCGGCGTGAATTTGGTGTCCTTCATGGGGCCAGGTGTTTCGGCTTTATAAAGTTGTAAGCCGCCCAAACCGAGTAAGGGAAGAACCGCTACAACGAGAAGTACAATGCCAAGGCCTCCAATGAGTTGCAAAAAGCATCGCCAAACATTGATAGATACGGGTAGGGCATCAAGCCCGCTTAGCGCAGTAGCGCCTGTTGCGGTCAATGCGCTGATCGATTCGAAGATCGCCTGACTCCATGTGATGTCGGGTACGGTCATCAATAAGGGAAATGCGGCGAAGCTTGGTAGCACGACCCAAACCATGTTAACGAGCAAAAAGCCATCACGTGCTAGCAGTTCGCGTCGAAAGCGTCGAGTCTTGAACCATAAAAGCCCACCGCTTCCCAAGGTGAACAAAAAGCTGCCAAGCCAAATTGCGATGTGCTCAGCCTGATCGACGCTAATCGCCCAAGCAAGGGGTACCAATTTCGCAAAGGCAAAGGCCATCACGATCTTGGCAAGCAATGCGGCTGCAGGTCCTATCATGCTTAGCCGAAAAAAGTGGCGCTCACCTGAAAGAGCTTTTCAACGTCGCGAACCAAGCGCTTATTAGGTATAAAAATAACAATGTGATCGTCTTTCTGAATAACTGTGTCATGGTGTGGCATCAAAACTTCGGCGCGCTCATCTTCACCACGAACGATTGCTCCAAATCTTGCACCTTTGGGCAGGCGGATTTCTTCAACCCTGCGCCCGACCAGCCGTGAGGTTTTCGCATCACCTCGGGCGATGCCCTCAAGAGCCTCTGCGGCACCACGTCTGAGTGAGTGTACAGCGACGACGTCACCCCGGCGAATGTGGGTGAGCAATTCTCCGATGACGGTTTGAGCAGGTGAAACCGCGATATCAATCGTGCTGCCTT
This sequence comes from Burkholderiaceae bacterium, assembly GCA_023258775.1. GTDB lineage: Bacteria > Pseudomonadota > Gammaproteobacteria > Burkholderiales > Burkholderiaceae_E > UBA3064. The sequence goes on from JALQWJ010000189.1 coordinate 1,403, forward strand.
GCATCATCTCCGCATAAGCACGACGATTAATGAGTGCAAGTACCCGACGCGCGCCGAGTCGCTTGGCAAGCATGGCCGACATGATGTTGTCTTCGTCGTCGCTAGTCAGGGCGAGAAAAAGATCCATATCGGCAACGTTCTCTTCAAGCAGTAAATCCTCATCAACGCAGTCGCCGTTTAAGACCAGCGTGCTTGAGGGTAGCTGGCTCGCTAGGTATTCACATCTTAAGGACTGCTGTTCAATGATCTTCGTTTCATATCGATCCACAAGATGCCGGGCAAGTCGAAGACCAACCCTGCCGCCGCCCGCAATCATTACTCGCTTGACTGGTTTGTCGCGTTGGTGAATTGCAGCGAGCACCTCGCGGATATGGCTTGCTGCTGCGAGTACGAAGACTTCATCGCCTGGCTGAATCATGCTTGCGCCCGTTGCCTCGATTTCATTGTCTGCCCGGTAAAGCGCAACGACTCGCATTTCAAAATCCGGCAATAAACTTCGAAACTCGGCGATGCTGTGCCCAACAAGTGCTGATCCGGCATCGGCCCGAACTACAATAAGACTGACTAGTCCCTTTGCAAATTCTAAAACCTGGAGTGCCTCGGGGTAGGAAATTAGCTGCTCAATGGTCTTTGTCACCGACTCTTCAGGACAAATCACACGATCGACGGCAAAGCTATCCCTGGCAAGCAGTGCTTTTCCCTCGATGAATTCAGAGGATCTAAGACGTGCAATCGTGGTAGGAATGTTATAGAGTTGATGGGCTAATTTGCAAACGACAAGATTTGTTTCATCCGCTGCAGCGCAGGCAATAAGCATGTCGGCGTCAGTCGCGCCAGCTTCCTCGAGTACCGAGGGTTGAATGCCGTTTCCGACAACGCCGCGCAAATCCAAACGCTCTTCGAGTAGTCGAAGCCGAATCGGATCCTGGTCGATCACCGTGATGTCGTTGGGCTCTGAGACAAGACTTTCGGCGACACTTTCACCAACACGGCCCGCTCCAAGGATAATAATGTTCAAGTGTTGATCGCAAAAAGAGATTTGGTTGTTAAGAGGCGTTAAGGGGGCGATGTTAACTAAGGTGGTCGAAGCAAATTAAGGTGGTAAAAGGAATTTAAGGTTGTCGAAGCAAATTAAGGTGGTCGATGGAGTCTACGGTTGTCGAAGGAATCTATGGTCGGCGCAAGCTTCTAGGGGAGATTTCGCGCTTGCTGATGAGCCGGGCGGGCGAGGCAGTCCCGCAGCCAGGCCTGGGTACTGGGAAATCGTTCCCAAAACGCAGGACTCGCAGCGCGCGCCCACGACACCACACTGGCAACGCATAAATCAGCAATCGTGAAGCGCGAACCAGCGAGATAGACATACTCGTTGGTCTGCTGTGCAATTAAGTGCTGCTCCAGCACGCTTAGGGGAAGCATCAGGCGTTTTTCAGCAGTCTCGGCTACTTCGGGCTTACGCTCAGCTTCGGGCATTGCGATTCGGTGCATCAAGATGCTTAGTGTGTCTTTCTCAAGCTCGGTCACTGTCCAAAAGGACCAGCGCAGCGCTTGCGCCTTTTCTGCCGGGCTTGCCGGTGAAAGATCCAATCCATCAGCTTTTCCATACACGTCTGCGAGGTAGAGCGAACACGCCATACTCTCCCAGACCGTGATCAAAGTTCCACCCCGAATCTCGGTGAGCACGGGGATATGCCCATTGGGATTAACTTCGAGAAAGGCCGGGTTACGGGTTGCCCCATGGCGATAGCCTTGGGGTATGTGTTCAAAATCGATGGCGAGTTCGCAAGCAGTCCAAAGTGGTCTGAAGGCTCGTGATGCCGCGATACCGTAAATCCTTAGCTGATTCATTGGTCAAAGCTCGTTTATGCTGTTAGTTATTCGAAATCATTTTGTCATTTGCACGACAGCCCAGGGAAAGCATGCATATTGTCCACACGATTGCTGAACTACGACAAGCCATTTCTTCTGCGGCGCGGCCCGCGTTTGTACCCACCATGGGAAATCTGCATCGAGGTCATTTGAGTCTGCTTGAGCAGGCAAGAGAACTTGGCGATTGTACGGTCGCAAGTATTTTTGTTAATCGCTTGCAATTTCTTCCAAGTGAAGATTTTGACCGATATCCGCGAACTTGGGACGCTGATTGCCAGGCGCTGGCTTCAGTGAATTGTGATGTTTTGTTCGCGCCTCGTGAGCAAGATCTTTACCCCGAACCACAGCGCTTTAAAGTCATGGCCGACCCAGCACTTGCGGCTAAGCTTGAGGGAGCGTTTAGACCGGGATTCTTTGACGGCGTTTGCACCGTGGTGCTTAAGCTTTTTGTTGCT
>JALQWJ010000018.1 GCA_023258775.1 Burkholderiaceae bacterium
CCCTGCTGCTTGAATACCTGAAGACCGTAATAATGATCAGCATGGTAGTGGGTGACGATGACATCGGTGATCGGCTTTTTAGTGATAAGGCGTATCGCTTGTATCAACTCTTCGGCAAGCGCGGGCGTGCCGAGGGCATCAATCAAAACCACCGCGTCATCAGCAATAACAATGCCAGCGTTTGAATTGAATCCCCGATTGCTTGTTGATGCCGGTCCCAAATCACCCTGAACCATGTAGGCCTGCTTACTAAGCGCCTCTAGTGTTACCGCAGGCAACAATTGGGCGAATGCAGACGAGCCCATGCTTAGAAACCATAGCCATATCAGTGCAGGACCCAAGCGATGCATCAAAATGCAATCCCTGGATTACCATCCATACCGAGAATCTTGGGTGTGTTGAGTTGGCGCGGCGTTATACGCTTTTTCGCTTTGAGCCAGGTCTCGACCACCTCCCAAATAGGCTCCCCTTTAGCGCCTTCAGCCACAGGCGCCCAACCCGCAACCTTATAGGATTTATCGGCTTCAACAAGCTGACCCTTTAATCGCATATCACTGATACGAGCCCCTGCTTTGGCGCGAGGATCGATGGTGTATTGCAAGCCACCCACGCGGACCATGTCACCACCCTGCTGATAGTAGGGGTCAGGGTTGAAAAGATTATCGGCAACATCTTCTAGAATAGTCTTTATCATCGTACCCGAGAACTGGCTCACTGTGACTTGTGGATAGGTAATCGCGGTTTGATCCATCACATGTTCGCGGGTGATCGCCTGCCCGGGCAAAAGCGAGGTACCCCACCTGAAGCCTGGTGAGAAGGCAAGATCGGCCGATTTCACCTCCATCAAAGCGTCAACGATGAGCTGATCGAAACTACCGTTAAAGTTACCCCGTCGATACAAGGCGCCGTCGCTAATGGCAAGGGTTTCGTTGAGCTTGCCCAGATAAGGTGCTCTAACCTTGTCAATAAAGGCCTGCATGCCAGGATCGGCCTTAAGTTGATTGGAGAAGACTGGTAATAGGCGATAACGATAATCCTTGACACCTGATGAACCAACATCAAGATCGAGCAGGGCAAGGAACTTACCGTTTGAACCTGCATTGGTGACCAATGTTTTGCCGCCCGGGTTCGACACCACAACCGGCGCTGGCATACCGTCGTGGGTGTGCCCTCCTAGGATGGCATCGATACCACGAACTCGCGAGGCCATCTTCAAATCAACATCCATACCGTTATGAGAAATAACGATAACGGCCTTAGCACCCTTAGCCCGAACTTCATCGACAATTTTTTGCATGCGATCGTCCTGAATGCCAAAACTCCATTCAGGCACCATCCATCGAGGATTAGCGATCGGCGTATACGGAAATGCCTGACCGATAATTGCTACGGACTGTCCATTCATCTGACGCATGCTGTAGGGCGCAAACACCGGATCTTCGAAATCGGTGGTCTTCACGTTTTGCGCTAAAAACTCAATACTGCCCTTGAAATCTTTGCCAACGATCTCCTTGACCCGATCAGCACCGTAGGTAAACTCCCAGTGCGCCGTCATCAAATTAACACCGAGCAACTTACATGCGTCGACCATGTCCTGGCCATTTGTCCAAAGTGCCGTGGCTGAACCTTGCCATGTGTCGCCGCCATCGAGCAATAGCGCCGATGGGCGGCTTGCTCGGATCTGTTTCACAAGGCTTGCAAGATGGGCAAATCCACCCACTTTCCCAAACTGTTTGGCTGCCGACTCAAAGCCAAGATAGGTGAAGGCATGAGCCTGCGCCGATCCCTTCGCAATACCGTAGTATTTCAAAAAGGCATCGCCAACAACATGCGGGGGCTTTCCTAGGGCGTCACCGACACCTAGATTAACGCTAGGCTCGCGAAAATAGATCGGCATGAGTTGGGCATGGCAGTCAGTGAAATGCATCAGGCTGACATTTCCAAAAACAGGAACGTCATAAGAAATTTTTGTTTCACTGGCCTGTGATGCTCCCGGCAGGCAAATGCCTGCCGCCGAAGCCGCACCGAGGAGGTGGAGAAATTCTCGTTTTTGCATTTGTTTTAATTACTGATTAACTGGCGACTTTGGATCGAGCAAAAGCGCCATCACATCCTTCATCTGCGCTTCGGTCAAAATCCCAGCAGCACCAAAACGAGGCATTGAATTACATGCATTAAAAGCATGTGCGTTATAAATTCTCGCCCAAGTGTATTTAAGAATCGCCTCGGAATCTCCACGCAACTTACCGTAGTTATATAGCGTCGGCCCTATATTGCCGTAGGCTAATTCCTGCTTGCTGATCTGATGACAGGCATAGCAGTTCCCACCCGCCACTGTTCCCTTCGCGTCAGAAAACTGAAGACCAACACCACTTTGCGCAATCCGCTCACCGCTTTTGAAGTCGCCCAGATACTTGCCATCGGTGGGGTATCTCACTGAAGCAAGTGCGGCTTGCTCAAGCTTTTCCTTGACTGCTTTTGGAACTTCCTTGCCCGTGTAATCGCTGCAAACCCGTTGTAACTCTGATTGATCCAAGCGATCTAGCTTTGCATCACCTCGTTCGGCAAAAGACTGCTTCATAAGCTGGGTGATTTGCTCATTCGTCGGCTTCGAATCAAGCAGGGTACAAGAGCTCAACAATCCAATGGTCAGTCCTGCCAACGCCAAGGACCGCAATCCGAACGCCCTTAAGTCCCGTTGTTTCAACCGCGAAATTGCTCGAATAGGTATCAAAGTCCACTTTGCTGCTTTCGTCATCGTTTTCATACTTACCCCCTTAGCGCTTAATAGCCGGTGTTTCCATCACACCGCCATTGGCACGAGCTCCTAAATAAGTAATCAGGTCAACTGACGCCGGTGATAAATACTTCAACTCAGGGAAACGCTGCTGGCGAAAGCAGTCATAGATTCGCCATTGCATCGTTCTCAGCGCACCCTGTGACACTCGATAAGCAGGCCAACTGGCAAAGGCCTTTTGTGCTGGTTCTGTCTTGGTCAGGTTAGGTAGACCTTGAAGGCGAATTCGCTGGTTATCAACCGCATGACAGGAGGCGCATGAAAAGTCATAGGGTCCTCCACGAAAGTAAAAGATCTTTTCACCGCGTGCAAAGGCCTCTCGCTCTTTGGCATGTTGCTGCGGTACGTTGATCTTCATGCCACGCGACTCCTCAACAACATAGGCAACAAGCGCTTCCATGTCGGTTGCTGATTGGCCAGCACCGGAGTAAGGACGTGCAGTAACTTTATTTCGATCTAACCCTTGAATCGTTACCATACAATGAACGATACGGGTCTCGAGATCCATCACCGCATCGCCATCGGCAAAGTAACGAGGTAGCTGTGCATTAGCCCCCTTGACAACACCAGGGCCGAGCCCAAGATCGCATAGCTCAAGGCTCGCCTGTTTCGGCCCTTGCTTCTTCTTCCATAGGCCCTCGCCCTTAAGCGAAACCAACTCAGCAGGGTTACCGTCTTGAAGCATCTGACGATACTTTTCGATTTCTGCCTCAGTCGAATCCTTAGGCTGTGCGCTCACCATCGCCGCCACACCAAGCCCCAAAGCAAAAAGTGCAAACTTAAGGGCAGAATGCGGGCTGAATGCAACAACGCTTTGCCCGATTGCAGCCTTCGTTGCTATTGTTTTCATCTTTGTCTCCTTATCAACCCAAGGTTTTATATCAGCGCAAGTGCCGGCACTAATCAATCCAGGGCATTGCGTGCCTGGAGTTGACGGCCTGCCAAATCAACTGACAGTAACTTCGTCGGTTCGCTTTTCGCCCTTATTGTCGACCCAGGTGATGCTGATCTTGTCGCCAGCCTTGCCACCCTTGACCTTGAACTGAAGGTAGGGGTTCTTCGATACCGCCGGACCCCAGAAGGCCTTAACCACAGGTTTGCCATTAAGGCTCGCCGTCACATCACTGATAAACCATGCAGGCACAAGCTTTCCTGCGGCATCCTTGCGTTGACCTGTTTCCATCTCATGTGCCATCAAAACGCGGACATCAACCACGTCGCCACGCGCAGCAGCGCGTATTTTCATTGGATCAGCCATGTGAAATCTCCTAAAGTGTTCGCCTGATCATGAGCTTTGATGCATGACCCAGGCAGATCGTTTATTAGCGATAACGAGTGCCCGATGAGGATTGTTTGGCGCTAGCCGCCGCAACCGCCCAAAGTGACCTTGATCTCTTTCTTCGTCATGTAAAACTTGCCGTCTGCTCGAACAATGGCAAACACATCTGAGCTTTGACCCATTTTCACTCGCATGTTTACCTCGGCAACACCCCCATCCATGAACTGGTATGCGCCAGCAAGTGCATTGGGGTTTTTATCAACCAAGAGTGCAACCATGTCCGTGTTTGGGATCTTGCTGTTCACACCCACGGGTACGACCGCACCGTTTTCAGCAATGTCAGGTGAGACGATGCTGATGTCGGCCGATTCTGTAGCGCCAGCCGCACCCAAGGCCTTTAAGGTGTCGGGAATACCTTTTGCCTGGAAGGCCGCTTGCATGGCCGCCTGTGCCTGCGCCGTCCCAGGGCGGATCATTCCTAGCGCAAGCATCGCGCCATAGATGCCAGCGCCGGCTCCACCTTTGAGCGCCTCACGTCTTGAAAAAATCATTACGTTCTCCTATCAAAAAATTTCATCAACTTAGGTCACTGCTTGTATCCAAATGCGCTTAGACAGAATGGTCACCTCAGCAAAAGTCCGACCTGCGCCTCACTTTAGCCATAAACGCGACTTCTCGAGTGCGACCTCATGAGCAGTACTTCATAAGCGCTACTTTGCACCTTCAAGAATCCATCGCGCAAGCGTCTTGACGTCCTCACTTCCAAGCTGCGGCTGCGCAGGCATCGGTATTTGGCCCCAATTGCCCGAACCACCCTGGCTGATCTTGGTGATCAGAGTCGCTTCGGCCTTGATATTGCCTTTATAGCGCACCGCAACCTCACGAAATCCTGGCCCAACCATTTTTTGATCCACCCCGTGACAGGCTAGACAATTTTGCTCCTTAGCAAGCGCAAGCGGCGTTTTTGGTGCTGCCACAGCCAACTTTGGTGAGTCTGCGATGCCGCTTGCAATCGCCACCTTCAGCGGTTCTTTCAGTGGCGGTTTGGTGGTATCGACGCCTCGCGAAGCACCCACAAACCGATTTTGCTCAGCGATATTGCCATGCGCATTACGAGCAAACTCAGGCAATATCGAGGCAACTTCGGCAGAAACCTTGCAATTACTCATGCAAAGTTCACCCTGTACGTCAGGCTTGGCTTTCAAGTCCCAAAGTCCTATGAACTTGACTTTGCCGCTACGATTTGGAATCCGCTTTTGAACCTCGGCGATATTCTGATCATTCAAGCTAAAGTCTGAGGGAAGCACTTCGGCAAGGTGCAGGATATAAGCAGTAACTGCATAGACTTCGTCAACCTTCAAGGATTTTGGAGCGTTCCAAGGCATGGCACGGTTGATATAGTCCCACAATGTTGAGACAGTTGACAACTTCATCATGGTAGTGCGCTGCGGGAAATCGGGGCGAGCAAGATTAGCAACAAGACCAGTCTCGATATCTTTTTTACTAGTGCCACCCACAATCGGCGTGAAAACTTCATTGGACTCGCCAAAGGTGCCATGACAGGAAGCACATTTAGCTTCCCAAACTTCTTCACCCTTCGCGACCGATCCACTACCTTTGGGCAAACCCACAAAGTCTGATCGAACATCAATATCCCAGGCCTTCACCTCGGCGGGCGTTGCGGCCCGACCAAGGTTCAACCAGGGTTTCGCCAACGCGCCTACTGCCTGAGCACCAGTGGCCTGAGTAACAACGGCCTGATTACCAGCGGCCTGATTACCAGAAGGCTGAGCAATTGACGCCGATGAACAGAAGAAGTTCGTTAGCAAAAGGACAGCGCTGACTTGAGGCTTAAGAAACTTGAACATTAAACACCTCCCCAGTTTCAGTGACCTTCCAGGACTGAATTGCATTGTTATGATAAATAGATCTTGTTCCACGAACAGCACGTAACTGTCGCATCATCGGCTGAATATGACCCGAGTCGTCGATTGCTCTACTTTGTAGAATTGCCGGACCACCATCCCAGACCCAATCGATGTTAAATCGAGTTAACGCTTTCGATAGTACTGGCGTTTCAAGGCGCGCAGTGCGCCAGTTACGACCGCCATCCATCGAAACATCAACGCGTTTGATACGGCCTCGTCCGGACCAGGCAAGGCCGGTCACATTGTGGTATCCCTTATCCATAAGGACCTGGCCGCCCGATGGCGTGGTGATCACCGACTTAACTTCCTGAATTGAGGTGAACTGCCGATGCCTTCCGTCAGGCATGAGATCCACGTAATGCATCACCTCATCTTTGGTGTAGTAGGGTTGATCGCCAACCTCGATTCGGCGCAAATATTTCACCCAGGACACACCCTGCACACCCGGGACCACCAATCGTAATGGGTAGCCGTTTTCCGGGCGTAACATTTCACCATTCATTGCCCATGCAACCATGACATCGTCAAGTGCACGGTCCATTGCAACCGTTCGCGTCATCGAAGAGCCATCAGCACCTTCGGCGAGCAAATAGCGACCCTTTTTCGTGTCTGCCCCCGCGATATCGAGCAACGTTGAAAGCAAAACACCGGTGAACTCTGAGCATGACAACATGCCATGCGAGTACTGCACGGTTGGTACGGCAACATTACCCCACTCCATACCGGTGTTGGCGCCGCATTCAATGAAATGAATGCGCGACACAGCCGGCAGTCGCATCAGGTCGTCCATGGTGAAGACCTTCGCCTGCTTCACCAAACCGTTAATCATCAGCCGGTGATGCTCGGGATTGATATCCCACCAACCTTGGTGGTGACGCTCAAAATGTAGTCCATTGGGCGTAATGATGCCAAACAAGGACTGTAACGGTGCAAAGCTAACCGATGCTGCACCCACACGGGTAAGACCCGGACTTTCCCTGCGTTGCAAATTACGCTCATACTGCGATGGCAGGCCATAGCCTCGCGCGGCAACGGGTTGCCCAAGTCCGACCGTATGAGGCGGCAGCTTAAGAATTGCGTCCTCGCCTTCGGCGCTTGCTGAAACCGCGCTGCTTGAGGCAACGCCAGCACCCATGGCTAGCGCTTTACCCATAAAACTGCGACGAGCCTTACGCGCTGTTGCGTGAAAAGTCTGATCCACATGGTTCTCGGGCGCCTTTTGAACTCGCCCTGGTATTAATGCAGGTGAAGAATTTGGCGCGATGTGCGCTGAGTTGTCATCAAGTAAATTCATGGTGAAACCTCCTCATTCAGCGACCTCGTTGGTCTAGAGATCTACAGACTTCGCTCGATGCGATCGAGGCCCAGGTTTGGTGCCCTTTGATTCGAGCGAACTATCGCGATTCGACGTTTTCTTTGTTCTAGAACTTGCTTTCACGGCATCCTGTGGCAGGGCCGGCTCAAAACCTTTTGCAAGGTTAAGTAAACCATCGCTACGGTCGCTGTCATCATCAATCCTTGAGGCTATGTGGATACATACACCCCGACAGAGGGCTATCAACGCTGAGTCCTGAATGCCATAAAAAACATGATTCCCTGCTTTTCTGCGATAAACCGCGTTGGCTTGATAAAGGGCAGCAAGATGCCTTGACACATTGGTTTGTGTTCCACCAACCGCAAGCACAATATCGCCCACCGTGCGCTCACCATCACAAATTGTGTGCATGATGCGAACTCTCATGGGTTCGGACATGAGACTGAAATAGCGCGAGACTGACTCAAACACACGGTCAAGTTCTTCGCGTTCTCCATGCTGCTGCGTCTCAGCGCTTCCTAGCGTTGCCAAGCTTCCCCCTCTACCCGACTCAGGCTATGATCCCGATCGGCACATAAATTTCTACTTCTTGCTTCTTTTAAACGACCTGCTGTTTCATCTCAGCTTTACTTATTGTTTTTTCGAACTTTGCCGCGCTTTTTTATCGAACTTATCCTTATTGCTTTATCGAATGTCATGTTTGCGATTGTTCGAAGTCCGAATGAAAGCATCTTTAAAGTTCGACGAGACTATATGATCGTATTTGCATATAGTCAAGTAGTTTTGAATGTTTTTCACGGTGTATTTGCATGCTTTCCAATAAGCCTTTCTCATGAGCAAACAAAGCCAACCTCAACAACAACAACAAAGCCAAACTCGTGCTGCCCAAACATCGATTCCAAAGCTTGACGTACTCGAAAAACAGCTTGAGCGCACTGCCAAACAAAAACGCCCCCTTGTGTTGCTTGTGACCATGCCTGGTTGCGCTTGGTGCGACCTCGTCAAGCAAGATTACCTCCAGCATCTGGCCCGGGATCAGGACAAAGAGGGCGTATTCGTTTTTGAAACGATTCAAGGTGGCGTCGAGCTTCAACGCTATCGGATCACGATGGTACCCACCGTGCTATTTCTTGGTCCGCAAGGCGAAATCGCTGAGCGACTTATTGGTTACGGGTCCCGAGACTTTTATGGTGCGTATCTGAACGAACGCATCGCTAACGCAAAAAAGAAACTGATCTAGCTTTCGTATTGCCGAATGACAATCCTACGAGGCTTAATGAAAGTGCCCAGGGTTGGGCTCTGAGTCCTCAGGCATTTCAGCATGTACAACCTCGCCATCGCCATTGGGATACAACGGTGAGCCGCAATCATCACAAAACTCAGGCTCACTGCAACCCGGGTGCACGCGGATATCACTCACACCAAGTTCGAGCAATTGTTGCTTAATTTGATCAAGCGGGTTGGGATCATCAGCTTCGGATTCTGCGCCAAGCATCGGCCAAACAACGCCCTGTGAGACTTCCTCTTCTGAATTAAAACTTAGACCGATGCGATACTCATCAAGACGATCCTGACCAAAAGCGGCTATGTTGGCTCGCAGTTGTTTTGCCTCAATGGAAAGCGCGTGCGTCAGATAATGAACCGCTGCGCGTAAGGCATAAGGCCTAACCCTTCTGTCTGACTCGCGCAAATTGATATGAAAGGCGTCGGGCAGCAAACACTCAAAGCCGCACCCCACCATCACTGGCTCGAGATTAGGTCTACCTTGAGCAACCCACTGTTCTAAACACTGGACCCGGGTTGCGTGATCACTTGCTTCAATATCCTGCCACCTTAATAAAGCCTGGCCTAGAGGTGCAGCAACGCCTGCCAAAATAAAGCGAGAGTCAGCCAACATTTCGGCAGTTTCCGGAAACGACGAGAAATCAAGTCGGGGGTCCTGAGACTTTAGCGCCGCAATGCCAAGTCGCCGCGTGAGTTTTCGAAGTTCGGCAAAATCGCGTGGCAATTGATCAATCGAGTAAAGCCAGGGCACCATGCAAAAGCGTACATGGTTTGCAAGGCAGTGAGCCTGCCAATGCGCCGATAAGGCTGTCGCATTTATTGCGGGCAAACGCCCGGAAGCAATGCCGAATCTCGTCCAGGCAACGAGTGGTGCTGAAACGAGCAGGCATTGCCACATCTGGCCTTCGTACTCCACCACAACGGTCTCTGCACAATGCTCAACCATCTCAATGAGTGCCCCGTACGCCTCTAAGTCGGTAAGATGGGTTCGGTCCAAGGCATCGTAAATTGCTTGCGGATGATTGGTGTCGAGCAAATGCTCGATACGCTTGACGAGCAATTGCTGCCAGTATGTGTCTTCCAGACGACTTCCTGAATTAGCTAAACCGAGTGCAGAGGCCAATAGCCGCTCCGCATCGGGGGATAACTGGGCTTTTCGCTCTCGGCCACTACGCGACATACGGGCTTCTTTCATAATCCTTGCTCTCACTCCTGCGCTGACGCTGGCTGACTTAAACGACGCCACAAACTGGGTCCGCGCGCATCCTTTTCCATGGCCGCATGATAAGCCTCATGCGTTGTTTGCTGAAATGCTGTGAGCTTAATCTGCTTGAGATTCGCAAGCGGCCATTGACCTTGTTCAGCCACAGAAGCCTGTCCTCGAGCATCAAGACCGAGGCTTATCTCAAGCGACTCCTGACCCCTGGTCATCGCAAGATAAACATCGGCCAATAAACGTGCATCAAGTAATGCACCATGCAAACTGCGATGCGCATTCGAAATGCCATAACGCTCGCAAAGTGCATCGAGCGAATTTCGCTTACCGGGATGCAACGCTCGGGCAAGCAACAGGGTGTCGGTCACCTGGCATTGTCGAGTGAGTTCAGGCAAACCAACCCTAGTCAACTCAGCCTTCAAAAAACCAAGATCAAAGGCAGCATTGTGGATTAGCACCTCGGCATCACCAACAAAGTCAAGGAAATCGGCAGCAAGATCGGCAAACTTAGGCTCACCTTCCAAGCGCTCACGACTTAAGCCATGAACCGCCTGGGCTCCCTCGTCGATATCGCGCTCAGGATCAAAATAATAATGCCAATGCCGTCCACTGGCCTGTCGGTTAATCAGCTCAACGCAGGCTAATTCGATAACACGGTGGCCATCTGCGACACTTAAGCCGGTTGTTTCTGTATCAAGCACCACCTGCCGCATGCGCTCCCCCGAGTGCTTGGACCGTCTGCTTACGACGCGCGATCAAGGAATAAACCACGGGCACCACGAAAAGCGTGAGTACCGTACCAAAGCTCATGCCACCAACAATGACCAGACCGATCTGGGTTCGACTCTCTGCCCCAGCCCCAGTTGATAAGGCAAGCGGCACAGCGCCAAGTACCATCGCCCCGGTCGTCATTAGAATCGGTCGCAAGCGCAACTTCGCCGATTCAAAAACCGCCTCCATCGGCGTCTTGCCCTCTTGTTGCAATTGATTGGCGAACTCAACAATCAAGATCCCATGCTTGGTGATCAATCCAACCAGGGTAATCAGGCCAATCTGGCTGTATACGTTGATTGAGCCTCCACCATACTTCAAGAGCGCCAAGGCACCGGTCATCGAAAGAGGTACCGAAAACATGATGATCAGAGGATCGATAAAACTTTCCAGGCTTGAGATACTTCTGAGCACTTGTCTCCATCATGATAATTGCCTCGCCAAGCGAGTAACCCGGTGAGAGATTGGCAGTAATTGTCACCGCACGTCGCTGCGCAAAGTGATTAAGTTCGCGTGGCGCGACCGATTCCTTGACCGAGACAAGGCTTGCAAGAGGAACCATGGTGTCGCCGCGGCCGCGCACATAAATATCGGCAATATCCCGAGGAGAGGCACGAGCCGATGCATCAAGCTGAACCATCACATCATATTGTTCACCGTCACGCTTAAAACGGGTGACCTGACGTCCGCCGAGCATAGTCTCCAGCGCACGACCAATTGCTTCTACTTGCACACCTGCATCAGCAGCACGCTGACGGTCGATTTCAATTTTGATCTCTGGCTTATTCAGCTTCAAATCAACATCGACGCCTTGCAGTCCTGGATGTCGCTGCATTTCTGCGACAAATGGCGCAACGGTGGCCTGCAGTTTGTCGTAGGGTTCGGAGGTCAGGACCACAAAGTTGATCGGCCTCACACGCGGTGACTGGCCCAAGGACGGTGGCGCTACCGCAAAAGCCAGCACGCCTGGGATCGATAATAGCTTAGGCTGGAGTTCTTTGAGAATCTCGGCAGTACCGCGTTTGCGGTCTTCCCAGTCAACCATGCGCAAAAATCCGATGCCCTGGGTGACCGTTGGAGAGCCCGAAACCACAAAGCGCCTGTCAAACTCAGGGATTTTTGCTGCTATCTCGCCAATCAATCGGCCATAACGCATGGTGTATTCAACCGAAGAACCCTCTGGCGCACTGAAAATAATCACCACGGTCCCTCTGTCTTCAAGAGGCGTAAGTTCTTTTTTGGACTCCATAAATAGCCAGGCACTTGCACCACCAACGGCCAAACCCAACACTAGGACCAGCCAACGCAATCGAAGGGCCCAGCGCAGCAACCCAGCATAACCATTCGTTATCGCGCCCACGATTCGGTCGATCCAGCTTACGAAATAGCTCGACAAGCGTTTTTCCCGAGCATCGTCGGCATGAGATCGAAGCAAACGCGAACACATCATTGGCGTGAGCGTAAGTGCAACAAACCCCGATATCAGCACAGCACCTGCGAGCGAAAGCGCGAACTCAACAAATAAACGACCGGTTCTTCCGGTTGTAAAGGCGATGGGGGTGAAAACCGCAGCGAGCGTTAGCGTCATCGCAATGACGGCGAACTGGACCTCGCGCGTACCGCGGATGGCTGCCTCAAGGGGCTTCATGCCTTCTTCGATATGCCTAAAAATATTCTCCAGGACCACGATTGCGTCATCAACCACAAGTCCGATCGCCAAAACCAGTGCAAGCAAGGTGAGCGTGTTGATCGAAAAACCCGCCGCGTACATCAAGGTACAGGCCCCTATCAGACATACGGGAATTGTGACAAGCGGAATGATCGAAGCGCGAAAGGTGCCAAGAAACACCAAAATCACCAAGGCCACCAGTGCGACCGCCTCGATGATGGTACGAAACACCGCTTCCAGGGACTTATCGATAAACACGGTCGTATCGTTTGCGATGCGAACATTCAGACCTTGGGGAAGGCTTTGTTGCAGCTTTGGTAATTCGGCCTTGAGTGCAGCCGCAAGCACTAGCGGATTGGCCGTAGCCTGCTTGATCAGCCCCACTGAGACCGCTGGCTGCGCATTGAGTGTGACATTCGTTCGCTCGTTGAGGGCACCAATCTTCACCCTCGCAACATCGCCGAGCATGATTGGGTAACCGTTAACAACTTTGATAATGATTTCCCTGAATTGCTGCTCGCGTTGTAGATCGGTCTGCGAAGTCACCGTGAACTCGCGTTGAATACTCTCGATACGACCAGCGGGCACTTCAACATTTTGTCGACGTAGTGCGTCTTCAACATCTGCCGGTGTGAGCTTATATGCGGCCAGCCGATCGGCGTCGAGCCAGATTCGCATGGCAAAGCGCCGTTCGCCGAAGATGCGTACATCGGCTGCACCCGGGAGCGTTTGCAGGCGCGGCTTCACAATACGGCTCACCACATCAGAGACCTCGAGCGCAGGCAGTGTATCGCTGTAAAAACTAAGCCAAATGACCGGGTTTGCGTCGGCATCAACCTTAGCAACCACAGGTTCGTCGATACCTTGCGGTAGGCGCGCGCGAACTCGCGAAACACGGTCGCGCACATCAGCGGCCGCACCATCAGGATCCCGGTCGAGTCTGAACCGCGCTGTAATCTGACTTGTTTCCGCTCTTGAAATTGATGTCAGTACATCAACACCTTCGATGCCGGCAATTGAGTCTTCCATGATCTTGGTGACTGC
>JALQWJ010000190.1 GCA_023258775.1 Burkholderiaceae bacterium
TCGCTAAAATCCTCGATTGATCGCTTGAACAAGGAAATATTGATCCTCTGATCAATCGTCGATTAGTTGGTTTAATTATTAGGTCGATCAGTCGATTTAGTTATCAGGTCGATCAGTCGATTTATTTATCAACTTACCGGAGCGTTCTTTTCATGGGTCTGTGCCGTAATGTGGGCCCATGACCTAAAAGTGGCGTGATCCGGCGCGCCACTTATCGTTCTTTGGAGTTATGTCATGCAAAGTCAGAAAATTCGTATTCGCCTCAAAGCCTTCGATTACAAACTCATCGACCAGTCCGCAGCCGAGATTGTCGATACTGCCAAGCGTACAGGGGCAGTGGTTCGCGGACCAGTTCCCCTCCCAACTCGTTTTCAGCGCTTTGATGTCTTGCGTTCACCGCATGTGAATAAGACTTCACGCGACCAGTTCGAGATTCGTACCCATCAACGTTTGATGGACATCGTCGATCCTACCGACAAAACAGTCGACGCTTTGATGAAACTCGACCTGCCTGCCGGTGTCGATGTTGAGATTAAGCTACAGTAGTCCTGATTAAGCGCTCAATTTGTAGATAACAGGAATCTCGCATATACTTGAAGGCTTTTCCAAAAGCAAAAAACTGCAAGGGAAAGATTGCGCCCCAAGTTGTAACGGCGCTCTGCATCAACCATTAGCGCCCAGCCAATCGAAGTTGGGCATGGAGAAAGAACATGAGCTTGGGCCTACTGGGTCGCAAGGTCGGCATGATGCGCATTTTTACGGATGATGGTGATTCTGTGCCCGTAACTGTGCTCGATGTGTCGAATAATCGCGTGACTCAAATCAAAACCGTTCAAAATGACGGCTACAGCGCTGTGCAGGTCGCGTTCGGCGACAGGCGCGCCTCTCGTGTGACCAAAGCCGCTGCAGGTCATTTCGCGAAGGCTGGCGTTACCGCAGGGCGTGTGATGCGCGAATTTCATGTGCCTGCCGAACAGGCGGCAACGATAAGCGCGGGATCAGTCCTGGCACTTGATCACTTCCAGGTCGGTCAAAAGGTTGATGTTGCTGGCACTTCAATCGGTAAGGGATTTGCTGGAACGATCAAGCGCCATAACTTTTCGTCGCAACGTGCATCTCACGGCAATTCGCGTTCACATCGAGTGCCTGGTTCGATTGGCATGGCGCAAGACCCGGGGCGCGTGTTTCCCGGCAAGCGAATGTCAGGGCATTTAGGTGCAGTGGCAACGACCGTGCAAAACCTAGTCATTGCTCGCGTTGACGCTGAGCGCGGGTTGTTAATGGTCAAGGGTGCCGTGCCTGGTGCTAAGGGTGGAGACGTTATGGTCACGCCCGCCGTGAAATCGCCCCCCGTGGCAGCAGCCTAAGGAGTGAGCGGCATGGATCTTAAGTTACTCAACGATCAAGGGCAGGCAGCTGGTAATGTTGCTGCACCCGACACCATTTTTGGGCGGGACTTTAACGAACCCCTGATTCATCAAGTCGTCGTGGCTTATCAAGCTAATTCAAGAAGCGCGAATCGGGCCCAAAAAGACCGTTCAGAAGTCAGGCATTCGACCAAGAAGCCCTGGCGTCAGAAAGGCACAGGCCGTGCCCGTGCTGGGATGACCTCAAGCCCCTTATGGCGTGGCGGTGGACGGATCTTTCCCAATTCACCCGAAGAAAACTACACGCAAAAAGTCAACAAGAAAATGTTTCGCGCAGGGATTTGCTCGATCCTTTCCCAACTTGTGCGTGAAGACCGGGTGGCTGTGGTGGACCAGTTCTCGGTAGAGGCTCCAAAGACCAAGCTGTTAGCGCAAAAGCTAAAGGGCATGGGGCTTGATTCAGTGCTCGTCATCGCAGACAGTCCTGACGATAATCTTCTTTTAGCAGCAAGAAATCTGGCCAATGTTTTAGTGCTCGAACCCAGGCATGCAGACCCGGTTGCCTTGATTCATTACAAAAAAGTGCTGATTACTAAGCAAGCGCTTGCAAAAGTCGAGGAGATGCTCGGATGAATCAGGAACGTCTCATGAAAGTCTTGCTCTCACCGATCGTGTCGGAAAAGAGCACGCAGCTTGCCGAGAAGCGGAACCAGGTGGCGTTCCGAGTGATGGAAGATGCCACGAAGTCGGAAGTAAAGGCTGCTGTTGAGTTGTTGTTCAAGGTTGAAGTTGACGCCGTGCAAGTGCTCAATTTGCCGGGCAAGTCCAAACGGTTTGGCCGATTCGTCGGTCGACGCAGAAACACCCGAAAGGCTTATGTGTGTTTGAAGGCTGGCCAGGAAATTAACTTTGCGGAGGTCGCATAATCATGACAATTGTCAAAGTTAAACCGACATCTGCGGGACGCCGCGGCATGGTGAAGATCGTGACGCCTGGTCTTCACAAGGGAAAACCTGTTGCGGCGCTAACTGAAAGTAATAAGCGCGGTTCGGGTCGGAACAATAACGGACACATTACGACGCGTCATCGAGGCGGTGGTCACAAGGCGCACTACCGAACCGTTGATTTTCGACGCGACAAAGACGGTATCGCAGCAAAAGTAGAGCGGCTCGAGTACGATCCAAACCGTAGTGCGCATCTAGCGCTGCTTTGTTACGCAGACGGCGAGCGTCGTTATATTCTCGCACCCCGTGGTGTTCAAGCAGGCGATCAACTAATGAGTGGTTCGCAGGCACCAATTCGGGCCGGAAATGCAATGCCAATTCGGAATATCCCTGTTGGCTCGACGATTCATTGTATCGAGATGCTGCCTGGAAAGGGTGCACAGGTTGCTCGCTCGGCGGGAACCTCGGCGAGGCTGCTTGCGCGTGAAGGGACTTATGCGCAGGTTCGATTGCGCTCAGGCGAGGTACGTCGGGTGCATATCGAGTGCCGCGCAACGCTTGGTGAGGTGGGCAATGAAGAGCACAGCTTACGTAAGCTCGGTAAGGCTGGCGCAAAGCGCTGGCGCGGTATTCGACCCACGGTACGTGGTGAGACTATGAACCCGGTCGATCACCCTCATGGTGGACGCACGCGTGGCAACAGACACGCAGTTTCTCCCTGGGGTCAACCGACCAAGGGCTATAAGACCCGACGCAATAAGCGCACCGATTCCATGATCGTGCAGCGGCGCGGCAAGTAAAACGAACACCCGAGAAAACGATGAACCTTTGGAAAAAAAAAGTAATTCCGCGGCCCCCTCACGGTAAAAACGCGGAATCTTCCAGGTTTTCCAGAATTTCGAGGTAATCTTCCGGCCATTCGTAGGAAACTTCGGGTAATTCTTCCGCGTCGTCTTTTACTGATCCTTTGCCAATAAAAGGCTCTCCAGAGATAAGCCTATAATTGGGGTGAAAAAAGTTATTCTTACCCTTGACTACCAAAGGTTTCATTTATCTTTTGTTGTAGATGGTTAGCGTTGATTATCGGGCTTTATTTGCCAATACAAAACTTACTGAAAATCGAATGCAAAATATCATCGGCTGATACTGCTCCAGTGATGCTGGCCAGGTGATACAGGGTATTGCGGATGTCAATGGCCAAAAGGTCACTGGTGAGCTGGGCACTCATGCCGCGTTGCACTTCCTGTAAAGATTGCAACGCATGCCCCAAAGCCTCATGGTGACGGGCATTGGTGACTATGGTGTCTTGCCCTTGCAACTCTTCTTGAAAATGAGAACTGAGCTGGGTCTTCAATGCTTCTAATCCTTGCTTCTCTTTGGCGC
>JALQWJ010000191.1 GCA_023258775.1 Burkholderiaceae bacterium
GCATCACTACACACTGAGCGCGTTAGGGATGCGGTGCTTCATGCTGTGTTTCAGCATTTCGAACCTGATTCAGATTGGGCTGCTTTTGATTGTGACAAAATTTCGAGTGAACAGTTGGCAATCAATATTGCCATGCGGATTCGGTCAATGTTTATGGAATGGCCTGGCTCATCGCTCACCGTTCTGAAATGGATCGAGTCGCTACCTGATCGTTTAGAGCCTATTGAAGCAACACTGATTTGGCTAAAAGAGCTTCGAGCCGAGAAGATACCGCTTTACTTTTTATCAAACATGCCAAAACCCTTTCTCAAGACATTAATAAGCCATCAGCAACTTTTTGAAAATTTCGATGACGGTATATTTTCTTGTGATCCTGGTATCGCAAAACCTCAAACTGAAATATTTCAATTAGCCTCGAAGCAATTTAGTCTTAACGTCTCAGATAAGGTTATTTTCATCGATGACAACGTCACCAATGTTGAAGCAGCAAGAAAATTCGGCTGGCATGCAATCCACCACCTTTCCGTTCAACAAAGTCGTCAGGCACTCCGACAGTTCATTTGAAGTTATCAACTTTTTGTCTGATAAGGCAGGCTCAAGCGCTGTCTTACTGCGAGCGCAACCTTGATTAATCGCTCAACGGATAAGCTCGAGCCTTCATTGGGCGATGGGCCGGACTTGGACAGACAGGCAAAGCATGGCTCTGGCTCGCACATTCGCTCATTCGTGATCCGCGCCGGACGCATGGGAAGCGGTCAAAGTAAAGCACTCAAAGCACTTTCACCAAGCTACCTGATCCCATTTTCGCCAGGTCTGTGCGATGACGGGGCTTCACCGACAATATGCGCCACAATGAGCGCGGACTCAGCGCATCGGGTGGTGCTTTCCGATTACTGGCCAAAAGCATATCAAGAGGCACCCTTAATCATTGAAATTGGTTTTGGCATGGGCGATGCCCTGGCGGCAATCGCTGCTGCTGATCGGTCCAAACGCTATCTCGGTATCGATGTTCACCCGCCGGGCGTGGGAAGTATGTTGCAGCGAATCGAAGATCAGCGTCTGAGTCATGTTCGTCTGATTCAACATGATGCGGTTGATGTGCTCGAAAAAATGATCGCCGACAATTCAGTGGCTGGTTTTCATATTTATTTTCCTGATCCATGGCCTAAAAAGCGCCACCACAAGAGGCGTCTCATCCAAACCGAGTTCGTCAAGCGGATGTCATCCTGCCTAAAAGTCGGCGGCTACATTCACTGCGCCACCGACTGGGAACCCTATGCGCAGTGGATGCTCGACATACTGAGCGCTGAGTCCAGTTTGAAGAATCAGGCTAATGGTTATCACGCCCGACCAGCCTGGCGTCCAATGACCAAATTCGAGGCGCGAGGACTTCGCCTTGGCCATGTTGTGAATGACTTATTGTTTCGGAAACGATAATGAATACATCAAATGATCTCCTTGAGCAATCAGCACTTAGCCTTTCAGCCTCGATTCACAGTAAATCGCTTTCATGTCTCGAGCTCATGCAAGCTGTCCTCAAGCAAATTGATCGATATAACCCTCGGTATAACGCAATTATCTCCATGAAACCTGAGGAACAATTGCTCGAACAAGCACGAGCCTACGATGCCATGCTTGCAAGAGGGCAGTCGATGGGTTGGCTTCATGGGATACCACAAGCCATTAAGGATTTAGCGGCGACCAAAGACATCCCGACCACCAAAGGATCACCGCTTTACGCAAACAATAAACCCAGCGAAGACGCTTTGATGGTCGCCCGAATGCGCGGTTCTGGCGCGATCATCATTGGCAAAACAAATACGCCTGAGTTTGGGCTTGGATCTCAAACTTATAACCCGCTGTTCGGTGCCACACGTAATGCATGGCATGCCGAACGAACCTCGGGTGGTTCAAGCGGTGGCGCAGCCGTGGCACTGGCGCTTCGGATCTTGCCCGTGGCCGATGGCAGCGATATGGGCGGGTCTCTGCGAAATCCTGCTGGTTGGAATCATTGCTTTGGCATGCGCCCTTCTCAAGGCAGGGTACCGAAGTGGCCAGCGCCAGAGAGCTTTTTTGCGCAACTCGGTACCGAAGGCCCGATGGGGCGCTATGTGGCTGATGTCGCCCGCCTGCTGTCGACCCAATCGGGCTATGACGCACGCTCGCCGCTCTCACTTGATCAACCTAGTCCGCCCTTGATCGACGCGGTATCTGAAGCGCAACAATCGGGGCAAGAAGCGATTGATTGGATGCGAACTAAGCGTGTGGCTTGGCTTGGCGATATGAATGGCTACCTGGCGATGCAAGAGGGCGTGCTCGAATGTTGCGAGTCTGCGCTAATGGCGTTTTCGCGCATGGGCGCAAGGCTTGAAGATTCAAAACTGAACTTTGATCCTTCGAGAGCCTGGAATGCCTGGCTGAAATTGCGTCATGCGATCGTTTCAATGGAAGTTTTACCTTTTTTAAATGATCCAAATAAACGGGACTTGCTCAAACCAGAGGCACGCTGGGAGGCTGAAGAAGCGCTTAAGCTATCTGCGGTTGATCTCATGCAGGCAAGCGCTGAGCGCTCTGCTTTTTATCAAGCCTGGATTCAGTTATTTGATCAGTATGATTTTTTGATATTACCAACAGCGCAGTGTTTTCCCTTTGATGTTCAAACGCCTTGGCCGTCAAGCATTGGCGCACAGCGTATGGATACTTATCACCGATGGATGGAAGTCGTGATTTATGCCACCTTGTCGGGATGCCCAAGCATCAGCGTGCCTGCGGGTTGGGGTGGCCCCGATCGCTTGCCGATGGGCATACAAATTATTGGGCGACCACGAGCCGATCTGGATGTGCTAAAGGCCGCTCAAGCCTACGAACTGGTTCAGGCTGAATGGATTCACCAAAAACCACCAGCACTGCGTGATTGACCTTGTTCAAGATAATTCGCAAGACTTGCTTAGTGCCAAGAAACAAGACCGCTATAAGCGGTGATGAGCACCAACGCACCAAACACAATGCGATACCAGGCAAAGGCAACAAAGCTGTGTTTGGCTACAAATTGGATTAACCAGTGGACAACAACCAGCGCTGAGAAAAAAGCAGTCGTTAATCCGATGGCAAACATCGGCAGATCGTCCCAACTCAAAAGCGCCCGATACTTATAAATATCGTAAAGCCCAGCGCCAATTAAGGTCGGAATCGCTAGAAAGAACGAGAATTCGGTTGCTGCCTTTCGCGATAAACCTAAAAACATACCGCCGATAATGGTCGCGCCCGATCGACTTGTACCTGGAATGAGTGCAAAACATTGCATCAACCCAAGCTTTAAGGCATCAAGTCCACTTATTCGATCGATGTTTTCAATCCGAATGGGATGTTGATCGCTGGCCGCTCGCGCTTCAGCCCATAGGATAATGAAGCCGCCTACAACAAAGGCAAGCGCTACAGGAATTGGATTAAAAAGATAACGCTTGATGGCGCTCCCAAATAGTAGTCCGAGGACAACTGCAGGCATAAATGCCGTCAGTACATTAAGTAGCAAGCGCCATGACAGCGCGCGCTCGCTGTCTTTGCAGGCCATACCGAAAAGACTCGCACCAATGGAGCCTCTAAAAGCAAGCAACAGTCGCTCGCGGTAATACCAAATGACAGCGAACATCGCCCCGGTTTGAATCGCCACATCGAAGAGCTTTGCCTTAT
>JALQWJ010000192.1 GCA_023258775.1 Burkholderiaceae bacterium
AGGTACTAAGGCGCTGCCAAGCGCTAGGGCAGCCATGCCAGCAAGCATGGTCCGGCGCAAGCTTATGTTTGCGAAATCCTGAATTCCGTTTAAAAGCACTGATAAAGCAACGCGTGACTTGATGATCATGTTTTTCTCCTCCATGTTATGAAAACACTCAATGAATTGAACTCTAGCATGGCAGTCAAGGCGGTGCTTGCAAGGCTGCGGGTGCTTGCCCTGATGGCCTCAAAATCTTCTGCAGGTCTTCTCCATGCCCGATGAAAATTCCAAGACCAATTGCGGCGAAGATGCAGGCTGCAAGGCTGTGAACCAGACGCATGGGTATTTTTCCAGCAAGTCTTTCCCCCATGTAGACCGCAGGAACATTTGCAATCAACATACCCAAGGTCGTACCAATCATAACGGTCAGGGGTAATCCATAATGCGCAGCCATGGCAAGCGTTGCGATTTGCGTCTTATCGCCCATCTCGGCCATAAAAAAACTTAGAAAGCTTGTTCCGAAAACGCTCGCGGTATGAGCGATCGCTCGATCATCTTCTTCAAGTTTGTCTGGAATCATGATCCAGCCCGCCATGGCTATAAAGGATATACCGAGAAGGTAGGCAAGCCAATCCGGGTTGAGTAGCGATGTAAGCCATGTGCCGAAATAAGCAGCGAGACCGTGATTAAGCAGCGTCGCAAGCATGATCGCAGCGACAATCGGCAAGGGTCGCTTAAAGCGTGCTGCAAGAACAAACGCAAGCAGTTGTGTCTTATCGCCAACTTCGGCCAACGCTACAACGCCTGCTGACACTAGCAGGGGATCAGAAAAGGTACTAAGCATCTAGCGTCGAATCATGGTCGCCTCGTCGTCTTCGCAATGCGGGGTTTGTTGGCTATGAGCAGAAATCCCGCTTGGTGCTTGTTCAAGGAGCGATCGTCCGATGGCTTTTGGAATCCAGCTAAGTCTTAGGTGAGCACACCAACCAGCCAGAGGCAAATTCCTGGGAAAAAAAGCAACAGTAGGGTGCGGATCGTGTCACTGACCAAAAAGGGCATCACGCCGCGGTAACTCTCGGCAATAGACACATCTTTGGCCATGCCATTCACCACGTAAACATTCAATCCAACGGGCGGTGCGAGTAAGCCAAACTCAACGACCATGAGCACCATCACGCCGAACCAGATCGCAACAGATTCCCTGGGCATACCAAAATCCAGACCGATGATCAGTGGGAAAAATATAGGTATGGTTAATAGAATCATTGAAAGCTCGTCCATGACTGCACCGAGCACGACATAAAAGACGAGAATTGCAGCAACAATCGCATAAGGGGGCCAACCCAGGCTGTTCACAAAAGCGCTTAGGTGCGTTGTAGCACCACTTAAGGCGAGCGCACCGCTCATCACATCTGCCCCAAGGAAAATCAAAAAAATCATCCCGGAACTTTCAGCAGTGGCATAAAAACATTCCTTAAATCCACGCCAGCTGAGTTCTCGCCTTAACAGTGCTGAAATCAGGGTGGCTGCTGCACCAACCCCAGCACCTTCTGTGGGCGTAAAAAACCCGCCGTAAATACCACCAAAAACAATGAGAAAAATGCTCAGAATTGGCGCAACTGATAATACTGAAGCGGCGTTAACGCCAGGAACGTCGTCGTCGATCTCTGGTGCCTGGCCAGGGACCATGCGTACATAAATTGCGATCACGACAAGGTATCCAAGCGTAGCGATCAGCCCAGGGATCATTGCTGCGGCAAATAGCTTGGCGATATTCTGTTCCGTGAGGATTGCATAAATGACCAATGGGACCGATGGCGGAATAAGAATGCCCAGCGTACCTGCCGCTGCTAGGGTGCCGGTAGCAAGACGTCCCGAATAGCCATGCCGCCTCAGCTCCGGCAATGCAACACCAGTAATTGTTGCAGCGGTTGCCACCGATGAGCCGCAAATTGCCCCAAAGGCAGCACTTGCGAGTACAGCGGCCATCGCCATACCGCCTTTGAAACGACGGGTAATACCGGCAGCAAACGAAAAAAGCGCGCGAGAAATACCACCCTGGGTCGCGAAGTTGCCCATCAAAATAAAGAGCGGTATAACCGAAAGATCATAACTTGCAAATCGTGCAAATGCTTGCGCATTGAGATAATTGCTAAAGCCCGCCCATCCAGTTTGCATCACATAACCGTAGGCGCCAGCAAAAAACATTGCAGCAGCGATCGGGATGCGCACCGCCATCAAGACAAGCATGACCACAAACATCATGGCGACAAGCAAA
The DNA here is from genome assembly GCA_023258775.1 of Burkholderiaceae bacterium. GTDB lineage: Bacteria > Pseudomonadota > Gammaproteobacteria > Burkholderiales > Burkholderiaceae_E > UBA3064. Next base: position 2,261 of record JALQWJ010000192.1, read on the forward strand.
AGACCGCTCATAACTTTGCTCGTTGTTCGTCGTCGATCAGGCCAAGACCCTGGGCAAGGGCAATCAGGCCGGTGAGCCCGAAGGCCGGTACCATTAATGAATAGGTGATCCATTCGGGAAACCCGAGAATCATGGTACCGCTAGCACTACCAAAAGCATTTAACCCGCCTACCGCGGTGCGCCACGCGAGAACCATAAAGCAGGCCGACAAAACAAATGCGCCTATGCGATCTAACCGTTGAATTGTCGACGCTGAGCATCTTGCTGTAAAAAAATCAACAATGATGTTGCCTCGCCTTACCTGGCACAACGGCATAAAGAGCGCGATTGCTGCGCCAGCGGCAACCCCTGAAAGCTCAAAATCTCCCGTGATTGGTTTGCCGATGGCTTCGCGTCCCACGATGCTCACGCAAGTCATCAAAGTAATGGCCGTAAGCAGCATGCCTGCTAGGATTGCACACAGACGCGCAAGCCAGGAAAAAATTCGCGTTAAGTTAAGCATGAGTGTATTGCGTGGCGTCGAGTCACTCCCCAGCGGACTCTAACACGCTTCGATCAAGCGCTTGACAGGCTAGGCGCTGGCTCGGTTTTGCGGTATTCATGTTTGCTCCAAAGGTCTTCGCATCGTATTCTTTCAAGGCCATCCATCGTATTCCCTAGAGACATTCGCATCGTATTCTTTCTTTGCATCAGTACATTTTTTATTTTTGTTGGAGACAATCAGCATGAAACGACGACAAATCCTCAGTGCAGCGCTCGGCAGTACAGCTTTTGCGACGCTGAACACTACAGGTGTTTGGGCGCAAGCCTATCCATCAAGACCATTGAAAATGATTGTGCCTTGGCCTCCTGGCCAGGCTACGGACCTTGCTGGTCGTGTTGCAGCGCAAGAACTCTCCAAAGGCCTAGGGGTTGCGGTTGTTGTCGAGAATAAGGCGGGTGCTGGTGGCACCATCGGTACCGATGCAGTGGCTAAAGCGGCGCCTGATGGCTACACGATTCTTGCTGCATCAAGCGGTCCCATGTCGGTCGCACCCTTGCTCCAAAAAGTTCCGTATGATCCGATGAAAGATCTAGTACCTGTAGCGATGATCGGTATGTCGCCTTATGTGCTTGTGACCTCACCGAGCATGGCGGCAAAAGATTTGCGCGAATTTATCGCGATGGTGAAGGCAGCCCCCAGCAAGTATAGTTTTGGTTCTTCAGGTACCGGGGCGACCGCGCATCTCATCGCAGAAGCCTTCAACGCGGCAGCGGGCCTGCAGGCATTACATGTGCCCTATAAAGGCAGTGTTGCTGCGCTCACCGATGTGATGAGTGGTCAAATTACCTATTGCATTGAGACAGCAGCGTCGACCATGCCGTTAGTCAAGAGCGGAAAGCTTAAAGCCTACGGTGTATCGCTTGAAAAGGGAAGTACGAT
>JALQWJ010000193.1 GCA_023258775.1 Burkholderiaceae bacterium
GTCAGTCTAGCCAACCCCCTTTGGTGATGCTGGTTCATTTGTGGTGAGAGTCAGATATGTCGGTAATCAAATTTTTGATCCTATAGTTTGACGTTGGACACCGATTTAGGCTTAGGGCATCATGGTGATAACTGGATCGTTTTAAATAGGAGCTCAGCAATGACGGAGCGGTTTCTTGTTACAGGTGCCTTGGGTTGCGTGGGCGCTTGGACGGTCAAACGACTGGTTGACGAAGCAATTCCGGTCTGGGCTTACGATTTGGCAGCGAAACCCAAAAGACTAGAGCTGATCATGCGTCAGGAGCAACTCGCCAGGGTCAACTTTTTGGAAGGGGATATCACCGACAGTCGCTTTTTCGATGAAAAGGTTTCGAGTCTGGGTATTACCCACGTGATTCATCTTGCAGCGTTCCAAGTTCCCTTCGTAAAGGCTGACCCAATTCAAGGTCTGAAAGTTAATGCTGTAGGGAGTGCTGTTGTTTTTGAAACGATTCGCAGACACTCTGATCAAATCAAGGGCTTTGTCTATGCGAGTTCAACGGGGGTCTATGGGCCCCCTGAGCACTACCCGGGCGGCCTCCTTAGCCATGATTCAGCCTTATCTCCCATGAACTTGTATGGCGTTCATAAACAAGCTGTTGAAGGCATGGCCAAAATTTACTGGCAGGACTACGGTATCCCAAGCGTAGGGCTTCGGCCATGTGTAGTCTATGGACCTGGCCGTGATCAAGGTATGACATCAACGCCCACGAAAGCGATGCTTGCGGCGGCCGCCGGAAAGCCATACCAAATCAGCTTTAATGACACGGTCATGTATCAATACGCTGACGATGCAGCTATGGCTTTTATACAAGCGTCACGTGCTGGTCTGTCTGGGGCTGAGGTATACAACCTTGGGGGTAGCTCAGTGTCGATGAATGAGGTAGTGCGCGCGATCAGTAAGGTGGCCAACGAATCAACGGGGACTATTACGATTGCAGACCAGAAGATCGGCGCTCCTGGCCACATTGATGCAAGCGCGCTCCACGGTGCCATAGGTCCGATTGATTGGACCGAATTTGAGGATGGCGTCAGCAAAACAATCATGCAGTTCAGACAAGGAATTTCGGCTAAAAAAATTGATGTAGATCGAATTCTCGCGACCTAGTGCGATGATTCCTGGCTTAACGATGGATACCCCAAATTAATCGGCGGAAACAGTTGCAAGACGTTAATTCAGTAGTAGCCGTGAGTTAGGCTGGAACAGGCAACATGATATTTACCAGGGGAAGGGTTTGAATAGCAGCTTGGCTGAAGGTATCCGAACCATAGGGTTCCGACGCTGGTACGAGCGAGAGCTCATGTCCGGCCATGTGCAATTGGTGCTCTTGGTGTTAGCAGTTGTCGGCTTCATGGGTTGCCTTGAGCTCATGCCGTCGTTTACTTCAACCGATGGTGTAGTCTTTGCTTTGTATGCGGTCGTTTGTGCGGTTATTAGTGCTTGGGCCCTCAGAAGGTATTTCTACCTTCTTGCGCGCGCCGAGACAATTGCTCATCAGGCTACTTGCCCCCGGTGCAGGACTTTTGGCCGTCTGCGTCTTGTGGCCAGCAACCAAAATGATTTCATAACTCAGGTTCAGTGCCGCAGATGCGGTCATGAATGGGGAATCGAGGGATAGAGGTTGCAAACCTCAAGGTGGAGCAATAACCCCCTTGGTGGAGCGAAATGAAACTCAATTTAGGAGAAAATCTTGGCGACTGCCCTCACCCGTCTCGAGCAGGAAGATCGTTATGACGATGGTGTTTTTCGTGTGGGACGTAAGTATGGATTTTTACCTCAGCGGTCTCCACTAAAGAGCCTACCGTCTCCATTTGAACCCGTACAGAATCTTCTCAACGAATTACCGGTCTGGCTTGACGATGAACAAACGATCGCAGGAATACTCGGACAGAAGGGGCGAATTGTAAGTTGCGTCGAGGGACTTAAGAATTTTTCCTCGGAAGTAAGCGAAATCGTAGATATGCTTCAATCCGGCGGTACGCAATATCGTGATTTGGCTCGTCTAACTCAATCATTGTTTAGAGCTTATAGCTTTCTTGCGAGTAGCTATCTACTTGAGTCGTCGTATCACGAAACCGGAGCCGGTGGCATGTATGGTCGGGCGCGCAACCGGCTACCCGCGACGCTTGCGCAGCCTTTAGTGCTAGCCGCAGATGCCCTTGGAATATCACCTTGGCTTGATTACCACCATGCCTATTCTCTCGGTAACTTTGTATTTCGCGATGCAACACTGCATGGTGAGGACCTCTGGCATTGGACGAATCTGGAAATGGCCTGCCGCTTCAGTGGCACGCGCGATGAAGTGGGCTTCATCATGCTGCATGTTCAGATCAATCAACACACGCCTGCATTACTTGGTTCGATGCAGGATATATTACGAGATGCAAGCCATAAGGGCGTGGCCGAAAATCCGGCCGGTCCGTGGCAGCGACTGTTGCGCGCGCTTGAGCACATAAACCGATCACGTCGCGAAATGTGGCGCGCCAGTCGACCTGAACGTTACAACGATTTTCGGGTCTTTATCATGGGGATTACCGGCAACGATTCACTGTTTGGATCCGGTGTGATCTACGAGGGCGTTAATCAATTCGGCGAACGACCAATGCAGTTTAGAGGTCAAACGGGAGCCCAGGACGACATCATTCCAGCCTGCGATATTTTTCTGGGTATCGATGACGCCTACCCGACGAATGAGCTCACCACTTATCTGGAAGACTTACGCCAATACAGGCCGCCTGTTATTCAGAAATGGTTCGTCGATGCGCGCCTTGATAGAGAAGCCACTCGGCTGGATGACTTTATATCGAGCCAACCTTCAATAGCACTTATCGCCGCAGCGTGCGTTGAACAAGTGACATTATTCCGAATTGGGCACTGGCAATTTGTTCAAAAATATATACTCCAACACACTCGTCATGCAACGGCTACCGGAGGCACACCGATTACCTCTTGGTTACCGAACCAAATCGATGCTTGTTTTACACGCATGCATCAATTGCTTGATAAAGCCACACCTGAGAATCTCTCACCTTCAGAGACGCGCTGGGCCATGGAAATGCGCCGTAGACTAATTGAGAGGGAAGGCATACTTAGAGATCAGCGCGCACTTCTCGAGGATCCGACATTTGACCCTCAAGCGGTTTACGCCCGGAATGTTGGTCACGAGGATCATCTGAATGTCTGATCTAACTTAAGCCTATTTGAAAGCTTCGCTTAAAGCTGCCGGAAACTTTCTTTGAATCGTCTCGAGCCTTTGACTAGCGTCCCCGTAAAACGCTTTTATGATTCCTTGTGTCGATCCAGGCTGCTCAAAAAGTCAGTTTCCCCCAGATCCTCTCAGTAGCTGAGAATACGGGTAACCGCCTCATTGATGTGCCCCAGGTAGGCAGGCAACCTAAGGGGATCGCGGCTCAAAGGCTGCGTGCCTTAGCAATCACCTTGAGGCGAAATTTTTCTGGCAAAGATGCAGGTGTCAACACATCCGCTTGAACACCTAAAAGCTGTCGCAATTTATAGCGAATAGCGCCGAGGTCAAAGAGCGTCGTCTCTGAAGTTGTATCAACAAGGATATCAAGGTCGCTATCGATCGTGCCCACGCCGCGCACCTGAACCAAACACCCGCGGGTTTATCACCCTGTGG
>JALQWJ010000194.1 GCA_023258775.1 Burkholderiaceae bacterium
TTTTTTTGGCCGCACCTATTACGAGGGCGTCAGCGTACAAAGTGTTAACCGGGAGTTGCGCCGCGCCATGCTTGGCGATTGCTGGGAGTACGATATTCAAAGCGCCGTCATCGCGTGGAAGTTGGGTTTTGCAAGCGAAATCTTGCAGGTGCACGGCCTTGATCATCTCACCGTGGAGGGCGCATTTCCGTGTTCTGTGGGGTACGTGCGCGATAAGCGTGATGTGGTGGTGGCGCTTGCGCGCGCTGTGCTTTGGGAGGAGAGGGAGTACGGTTCGGCGTTTTGCACAGGGCTTATGAAGCAGGCATTGACTGCGCTTGGCTTTGGCGCAAGGCAACGTACTCAAGGTTGGCGCGATGTGGCCGGGCACTGGATTAATCCAGCGATAGTGGATATCTTGCGCAAACCGTCTTGGCGAGATCTCTTTTTTACTGACCGCTGGGTCATCCGCTTTATCGAAGAGCAAGACATTCTTGATGACTACTTAGTGAAGTCCATGCGAAGGGTAGCTCCTGAATGGCTTGCGCGGCCTGCGCTTCAAACCGAAAGTGGTCGGGTATCCAAGGCCAAAGTCTTAGCCTTTCTATATCAGCAAAGCGAGACGCAGGTCATGAACATCCTGGCAAAGACTGCTCAAAGCCTTGGGCGGGAGCCCATAGCACGTGTTCACGACGCTATCTTTTTTAAGCACAAACTTGGTATCGATCGGCAAGAGACGGTCATCAACGCCATGCGTGAGGCTACCGGCAACCCCTTTTGGTCGCTCAAAGCCACGCAGTTGCATCGCTACGTGCCAGCACATGCGCAAACCTCTAGCGCAAAGCCTAAAGCGAAAGTTTGGGATCCATGGGCAGGCGCCGATGCGATCGATGACTGGGAGGCGAATTTTCCGTGGGCCTAACTGACGCTACAGGATAAAGAGGTGAGAGCCGAAGGTACAACCTAGGTGGTCTTGCTGATGCTATCTGCTTCGGGTCTTGGTGGTGACATACCTCGTGGGGTGAACACGCTTGCCATCCAGAGCATGGACGCTTACGCGAAAGCATGCACGAACTAACGATTAAGTTATTCGATGTGCCTACCTAAGCCTGTCAAGAACATCCAGGTTGTGGGCCAGGTTGCCAAGATGTTCGGTTGTCCAAAGCATTAGGCCGATAGTATTGTTATGACTCCAGAAACGTTAAAGGAGTTGATGATGATGCCGCTACAAAAACTCAAGTTTGTCAGCGCCGATCGACGCGCTTCGCTAAGTCCTCGCGAGATTCGTCGTATCAAGCTTTGCAGAAAGCTCGATGAGCAACTCGAGCTTGCCCGTGCTCAAGCCTCAGGTGAACGCTACGCACCGTTGAAACTTAAAAGGGTGCGCGATGCTGTCACCGGTGAACGCACCGCGCAGTCGGTACCCAAGCGCGTGTCGCCCTGGTGGTGGAAGGGTGTGCATGGGCGCTTTTGCCTTGCGATTCGCTATGGCAGCAAAGTCGTGGAAGTCGTTAAAGGTCGCAACGCCATTGAAGCCTCCGATCACAGCGAATTGATTGAAGCGCTTGAGAGCGTGCGATTGGCTGTTGCCGATGGTGAACTCGACTTGCAGATCGAGTCAAGCCTTGAAGGAGCAGCGCGAAAGACCTTGAGTCTGCGTAAATCCAACGCCACATGAGCCCGATGGTTGCCGAGGTACTTACCGGTGGGTCGGCCCAGCGCGCGTGGTTCGGCGCATTCGAGCCACACGCTAAGGCTGTGATTTGAGCGTGTTTTTCTCCCTTTTGCATAAATAAAAATATAACAAAAGGAGAGTAACTATGCGATTAATAGAATTTGCCAGCGCCGAGGAGCAATTGGGCCTTTGGCGCATCATTTCCGATAAGGTATGGGCAGAACTCAAGGCACTGTCACTTCAGCAGACCCAAGCAGCGCAGCAAGCGGCAATCATGCAAACCGGAGCGCGCGCCAAGCGAGCCACGGGGGCGGTGAAGCCCACCAAGCCTGCCAAACCAACAAGACCTTCAAAGCCTGCCAAGCCTGCGAAACCAGCCAAGCCAGCGAAACCGGTCAAGCCCCAAAAGGCGCCCACCGCGCCCCCAAAGCTAAGCCCACCGAGCAAGACCCCCAAGGCACCGCTCAAGCGCCCATCACGTGCCTTGTCCATACGCGATAAGCTCACGTCGCCACCCATTGCAACCCGAAGCGCGGGCGTACGCGCACCGCTGCCGACCTCACAACCTATCTTGCCCCCAATGACGGCAAGCGCCTACAGCCCCGGGGCGTCTAGCCCTAGTGCCATGAGCGCATCGTCTGTTGGCGTGGGTGCTGTAAGCCCCGTAAGTGCGCTATCAGCCGCTTAGCATCGTTGCGTACTATGGCTGCGCTAAAAAACGCGCTGCGGGCCCGTTAGCGCGGTTAAACCCCGCATCCCAAGTGCTTGCACAGCGCGCAGACCTGTGGTGACGAGCCACATAGTGCAAATAGGTCAAGGCCGCTGTGCTTGGGGGCCACTTTGGTGAGTTCAGACTTGCCCAGCGATGCAGGGCACCGCTTTACTACGTGCAATGGCCCAAGCGGAAGGTCTAGCCTTTCTCGAACGCTTCGACACCAAGCCATGCAGGGCGATGTAGCGGTGCTGGATTCGACTATCAGGCAACTATTGCGAGATCATAGAAAAGCCAAGGCACTTACCCAAGCGACGCTGGCTGCCCGTCTGGGATTGCCTCAGTCGTTCATTGCAAAAATAGAAACCGGCGAGCGACGCCTGACCGCAGCAGAACTGATCACGCTGTGCCGCCACTTGGGTATAGATGTCCAAGAGCTTGTGGCTCAGGTTGTTACGCAGCTGGAGCAGCGCTATGCGATAAACAAGGCCTCTAACCGATCCACTTTAGGGCCGTGGGAAGCGTAGGGGCAAGGTCACTTGTAAGCTGCAAGGCTACACCGGTAAGACCCACAATGTACTGGGGAACAAGTTGCAAGCTTGCTTGAGTGCCCAGCATAAATTGCTGCTCGCTCTTTACCCACCGCGTTGAATGCCAGCGCGAATGCCAGCCTGAAGCCGCCAGCCGCTTGAGCTGTGATTGCGTCCAGCGTGGCACCACCTCGACGGCTGCTCGACTTGGGAAGCGACCAATCTCAACATTAGCCATGATCGCTTGGGCCCCTTGTTTAGCTTGACAAAAGAGGGCGCGAATCGAGTTTTGGCGCTTTTTTGCCTGAGCAAGCGTGGTGACTTTGCCAGGCTCCATCGCTTGCCCGAGCCCAAGCCGTTGCCCCATCTCATAGCCACCCCAGCGGTGCGCAGGGTCCGTAGCAGGTGCTGCTTGTACGTATGACTCAAGCGCTTGCGCTTGATAGCTGGGAATGAGTTTGCGGCAGCTCTTGGCATCCATCTTCAAGAGGGGATAGCGCAGCGATCGGGTCTGATGCCTGCGGTAATGAGCAAGGCTCAAGAGCGCATCGCCCAGCAAGTCACGGTTATGCAGGACGGCAACATCGGGCTCCATCGAGACATAGAGTAGGTGTTGCGTAACACGTCTAATCTCCGCTGGTGGCAAAACTGCTAGCCCAGCAGGCAGGACTACAGGGTCGACGTGTGGCAATGACGCTTGTGCCGGTGTAAAGAGTGCTTCCCCACGATCAACCCACCAATGCGTGAAGGTT
>JALQWJ010000195.1 GCA_023258775.1 Burkholderiaceae bacterium
ATTTGGGGATCACTCGACTCGATCGCATCCATCTTGAGCAGGCTGAGATCCTGAACTAAATTCGCAAGAGCCTGCAAGACACTGCCAGCATCAACGCCCAAGGCGCAGACCTCCTCAGCGAGCAAGCGCAGTTGGCGTGGATTACCATCCAGTAGCGCATCCATGATGTGGGCAAGCTTGTCTCGGTCGACTGCACCAAGCATGGCCAACACTGCGGCGTTTTTAACTTCCCCAGCACCGTGAGAAATCGCCTGATCCAACAGCGACAGGGCATCACGCATCGAACCTGCAGCCGCTTTACCGATCAGATTCAAGGCTTCGGCTTCGTAGGCAATTTGCTCATGCTCAAGCACCATCGCTAAATGCGCCGCGATGGCCTGAGATGTCATATTGCGAAGCGCCAATTGCAAACAGCGTGACAAAACAGTCACTGGCACCTTTTGCGGATCAGTCGTGGCCAGGACGAAAACAACATGTCCAGGCGGTTCTTCAAGCGTTTTGAGCATGGCGTTGAAGGCATGATTGCTCAGCATGTGAACTTCGTCGATCACATAAACTTTCCAGCGACCGAGCGTTGGTGCATAGATTGCGTTTTCGAGTAACTGCGCCATCTCTTCAACACCACGGTGGCTTGCCGCATCGAGCTCGAGATAGTCAACATAACGACCGCTATCAATTTGTAAGCACGTACTGCATTGGCCACAGGGATCGGCGTCATCACGATCAATCTGCTCACAGTTCAAGGCCTTCGCCAGAATTCTTGCAATCGTCGTCTTGCCCACACCGCGAGTGCCGGTAAGCAAATAAGCATGGTGAATCCGGCCGGTTTTCAAGCCATGTCGCAAGGCCTTCACCACATGTTCCTGGCCAACAAGCGAAGCGAATTGCCGTGGCCGCCATTTTCGGGCCAACACCTGATGCTGAGAGACTGGGTCTTGGGGAAATAGAGAGTCCATATGATCCTGCAGACTGGACGAGCCGGGACCTCGGCACTCGCGACGAACGGCTGTGGCTGCTTCCTTCCGGACCTGACCAGGTTCACCGGGCCACGATGCGAGGGGGCCCGTCCAAACGCATTCTAACAACACAGGCGTCACAAGCTGTTTGGACCAATTAGCCAAACGGTTACTCAGACAGTCCGAGCGGCCTTTTCTGAAAAAGGCTTTACAAAGGCTTCAGGCTATGATTGCGAGAAATGACATGAAGGAGTTATTCGAAATGAGCGTTAAACACGTAAGCGCCAGCAGTTTTGATGAAGAAGTCATGCAAGCCAGCGGCCCGGTTCTCGTGGATTTTTGGGCAGAGTGGTGTGGCCCTTGCAAGATGATTGCCCCAATCCTTGATGAGGTTGCCAAGGACATGGCCGACAAACTGCAAGTGGCAAAGCTCAATGTTGATGAGCACGGCGAAATCGCACAACGCTATGGCATTCGCGGCATTCCCACCTTGATTCTTTTCAATCAAGGTGAGCAGGTTGCGCAGCAGGTTGGCGCAGTGTCGAAGTCACAACTCGTGCAGTTTCTGCAGAAAAACATCGCTTGACGGCTAGGGCAATCGGTACATCCTGAGACTGATTGCTGATGTTCTTCAACCAAGTCACTGCCGGATGATTCCGTAGTCTTGCCAGGCCAGCTTTGGCGAAGTACAATCGAAGGCTTTGCAATTCAAGCATTAACCGAGGTTGATATGGCTCGTGTATGTCAGGTAACTGGAAAAGGCCCGATGGTGGGCAATAATGTGTCCCACGCAAACAACAAGACTAAGCGGCGCTTTTTGCCTAATTTGCACTACCGTCGTTTCTGGGTCGAGACCGAAAAGCGTTGGGTTCGTCTTCGTATCTCGTCGGCTGGCCTACGCTTAATCGATAAGCAAGGCATTGATGTGGTGCTTAGCGGTATGCGCGCTCGCGGCGAAGCGGTTTAGCGCTCGCATTTTCGATATTGAGGAGTTGAACCATGCGTGAAAAAATCAAACTTGAGTCCACAGCTGGCACCGGTCATTTCTACACGACCGACAAAAACAAGCGTAATACCCCCGGTAAAATGGAAATTAAGAAATACGACCCGGTCGCTCGCAAGCACGTGATCTATAAAGAAACCAAGATCAAGTGATGCGTTGGCGAAAGCCTCAATGAGTTTACTCATTCAAAAAAGTTAGAAAAGCCAGAAAACCGCGAAGTTTTCTGGCTTTTTGTTTTCAAGGTCCTTTAAGGGCGCTTACTGGGCTTGATAAAGACGCGTACAACGCGTCCCTGTCCGGCAGAATGCCAAGACCGGTTTTGGTAAAGCGTTTAAATGCTCGTGGAAACGATGCGCATCATCCATTGTCATCTGCGATGAAACCACCGGTTGATGAACATACTTTAGCCCAGCACTTTCTGCGGCCGCTTGCATTTGACGAGAAGTGGGTTGGTTTGGGCCATCCTCGCCGTCCGGGCGATTATTAATCACACTCACAAAGCCTGCGGCGCGCAGGGCAGCCATATCCTCGGGATTGAGTTGACCTGCCACCGCAAGGCTTTGATCAAGCGCAGCAAAAAAAGGCAAATTGACAGCCTTGTACGGCGAACGACCATCACCATCATGAGAGGCATGGCCATCACCAGCGTGAGAAGCATGGTCCTGACTAGGCATAACTTCTCGCGCGCAGTGAGAGTTCTTGCAGGGCTGATACGCCACTTGCCTCGGCACGACGGCACCAGTCTTCGAGTTGCTGGACCAATTGCTCTACCGAGAGCGAAGAACGCTCCCAGAGACTTGCAAGTTCGCTGCGCATGCTGGTAAGGGTGTGTAATGCATCTTCAGCTTTGGCACGCTTGGCCTCGCGAATTGAACGGGCGTAGGCTGACATCATGTCATAGCGATTTGCAATTACCGCCTGTAGTGCACGTTTGTCGATTTGTTCGCAGGGCAATTGAAATTTCGGGCGCTGAGAGACCCGACGAACCTTGGCCAGACCGAAGAAAGCCATGATCTGAATATACATCCACCCGATATCAAATTCCCACCATTTGTAGCTAAGCCTTGCAGATGCCGGGAAGGTGTGATGATTGTTGTGAAGTTCCTCACCGCCAATCAAGATACCCCAGGGTGAGAGATTGGCGCTCTTATCGGTCGAATCAAAGTTTCGGTAACCCTTCGCATGCCCAACCCCATTGATCACACCGGCTGCAAAAAATGGGATCCAGCCGGTTTGAATTGCAAACATGGCGAGTCCCATGGCACCAAACAAGAACAAATCAATGACCAGCAACAGATAAACGCCGAGATATGAGTGTCCTGTATAGAGCACTCTTTCGATCCAGTCATCAGGGGTGCCGTGGCCGTAACGCTCCATAGTCTCCTGATTGAGTGCCTCGATGCGATACAACTCAACCCCGCGAAAGAGGACAGTCTCAAGGCCTCGAGTGACAGGGCTATGCGGGTCCTCTTCGGTCTCGCACTTAGCGTGGTGCTTGCGGTGGATCGCCGCCCACTCCTTTGTCACCATGCCCGTGTTTAACCAAAGCCAGAAACGAAAGAAATGTGAAATAAGAGGATGAAGGTCTAATGCACGGTGAGCCTGGCAACGATGCAAGAAGATCGTGACCGCAGCAATCGTGATGTGGGTTGTGACCAAAGCAATGACAAGCAAGCCAATT
>JALQWJ010000196.1 GCA_023258775.1 Burkholderiaceae bacterium
TTTGCGTCCAAAACGATCGGCCAGGTAGCCTGTTGGGTAACTCGCCACAAGACCCAAGACACTGCCCATCGCAAGAAATAGTCCTACTTCGCCGGGACCCAATTGGAGCTTACTGACTGCAAGTACTGGAACGATATGAAAAAAACCACCGGTTCTTACCACTGCATTGGCCATGCCAATAAGACAAATCAGAGCAAAGCCGCGATTGCCAAGTAAGCTCTTGATCTGCGAGTAAAAGCTCACGGCGCCTGAGGTAGACGCAGACAAGCCTGCATCCTGAGCCCTCCGGTCAACCGAGCGCTGACCCATTGTTCCCGTCTCTTCCACCACGAACCAGGCCATGAGACCGGCTAACATTGAAGCACAGGCATAGGCGATAAACGGCGTTGCAAGACCCGATACTTGTGCTAACCAACCGCCGGGCAATGGGCCGATACCCACCGCAAAAAGAAAACTGCCCTGATAAATTGCCATCATACGTCCGCGTTGCTGCGGTTCGCTTATATCGGCCAGCACAATCAGACCGACAGCTTGCACCCAACCTGCACCAAGTCCAGCAATAAAGCGAGCAAACACAAACTCGGGAAATCCACTGGCAAGACCACACCAAAGATTTCCCAGCGTACACAAAGCGCCGCCCGCCGCCATGGCTAAACGCCGGCCTCGTGCATCGGCAAGCCTCCCAGCAATCGGGGCAGAGAACATGCGCGCTAAGCCATAGATGGCAATGGTCAATCCAACCGCATAAGCCGGCACCCCGAAGGCTTCGGCGTAAAGTGGTAAAACCGGGATTAAGGCGCCAAATCCGAATTGGTTAACGCCTATAAATAAGCACATCCAAATTAAGATGCGCCGCTGCGTTTCGCTAAGCTTCAAGTGAAGTGGTTAACTTTAGTCAACGTGAATCGGGTCGCTCATTCGCTATTGAGCGCGAACCGTTTTCCTAAAAAAATACCAAACAGTGGACAGATGTTTGCCAAACTAAACCGTGCCAAAACAAATGGATTGATCACGGAGATAACGGCGATAGGCCACCGAAGCCTTGTCAGCAGCACAATGTAATTCCATGCCATGCTCAAGCGGCAGACACTTTGGCCATTGGGATTCCAGAATTGGAAGATCTTGCGCAAAGATCCGATCCTGAAAAGCGATCAAGGACTCATCGCTTGATTCATGATCGACTAGGGCCATACGGAACCAAACCGTCGAACGTTCTGGTTCATGGGGACAGATAAACAAAGCAATGCCATCTTTTGTTACGCTTTTGTAGAGCGCGGCTTGAAAAGGCGCTCTCACCTCATAGCGATACGAAACAAGTGTTCCTTCATTCGCATTGACACTTGCCTTCGGTTGCCAAGCCAGGGCGTTTTCAATGACCAGTCCATGGGCATCAAGCCCCACAAAGTAGTCCATTACTTCGCAGTGCTCACGATGACCAAGCAAGTGCTCATGGACAAAGGCAAAGTGCCCCATATCAAGAAAGTTTTCAACAATCCGCGGTGCCGATGCATTGACCGAATAAGGACCGCAAAGTAGATGCCTCCTCGATGAATCATGTTCGGCCTCAAAAAGTGGCAGTGTCGCATCGCCTCTGGCAAGCCAAATTAAACCGTACTCAAGCCGAACCTTATAACAGTCTAAACGATAGGACGAAGGTGGTTTAAAGCCAGCTAGAGCAGGTACCGATGTGCATTGCCCCTGACGGTCAAAACACCAGCCATGGTAGGCGCAACGAAGCTGACCAGCTTCAACGCGGCCGAGCGAAAGCGCGGCCCCGCGATGCGGACAACGATCAGCTGCTGCTTGAAACTGCCCTTGCTCTTGGTCTCGCCATAAAACAAGTCGCTCATTCAAGAGTACGAGCGAAACAACCTCGCCCGGCGCCAGACGGTCAGCACGCCAAACCGGGTGCCAGTAATTCCATGCTGCTGACTTCTGCTCACTCACCTGGGTCAATCATTGAACGCATGCTGTAAGACCTACTTACCGCTTGGAACCTTACCTTCAACACCCTTTACGAAAAAGTTGATCTTTCCCTTCCAGGCGTCGTCGGCAACTTCATCCTTTGGGAGCACAACTTTGCCAGCGTTATCGCTGATCGGCCCTTTGAACACTGCAAAAGTTCCATCTTTCAAACCAGCCTTCAGTTCGTCGATCTTCTTGCGGACATCCTCGGGTACAGCATCATTGATCTTAATCAGATCGTTCATACCCTCTTTGGTTCCCCATTTAGTGACTTCAGTCTTCCAACTGTTATTCAAAACATCATTAACCGCCTTCTCGTAATAAGGCGCCCAGGTCAACACCGCAGAGGCAAGATGGGCCTTAGGCGCGAAGGCGCTCATATCGCTATCCCAACCGAAAGCAAACTTGCCATTCTTTTCAGCCGTTTGAAGCACCGCAGTCGAATCGGTGTTTTGCAAAAGTACATCGGCCTTTTGATTGATCAGCGATTGAGCAGCTTCACTCTCCTTGGGTGGATCAAACCAGGTGTTGACCCACACAACCTTGGTGCGAATCTTAGGGTTAACGCTTTGTGCGCCCAAGGTGTAGGCGTTGATGTTTCTCAAAACTTCAGGAATCGGGAAGGAGCCGACAAAACCGAGGATGTTGCTCTTAGTCATCTTGCCTGCAATCACGCCTGCAAGGTAAGCATCTTCATAAAACCGACCTTCATAAACTCGAAGGTTATCGGCAGTTTTATAACCTGTTGCATGTTCAAACTTCACCTCAGGATGATCCTTAGCGACCTTCTCCATCGCGTCGCCGTAGCCGAAGGAGGTTGCAAAAACAAGCTTATTACCCTGTGCAACCAAATCGCGGATGACACGCTCCGCATCGGCACCCTCGGGCACTTTTTCAACAAAACTAGTTTTTATTTTTTCTCCAAACTTTTCTTCAATGGCTTTGCGCGCGGTGTCGTGCGCGAAAGTCCAACCTGCATCACCCACTGGTCCCACGTAAATGAAGCCTACCTTCAAGGGCTCGGGTTTTGGCGCTTCTGCCTTGGGTGCCTCCTTTGCAGCTTCCTTCGGTTCCTCTTTCTTGCCACAAGAAACCATGAGCGTGCCTGCAGAAAACGCAAACACCGCAAAACCAGCACGCATCCATAAGCGCTTGGACGTAGACTTCATAAAGACTCCTTCGTATTGAATTAATTTATGGGAGAGGTATACATGATGCCATCATCATCGTCGGACTTAGCCAGGATGAAAAGGTTTGCCCAACGAGGCCGGCATATTTGCGCGGATCCAGTGCGGATTGCGCGAAATCAGCGCAAGCACAATGATGGTGGCAACATAGGGGAGCATTGACATGAATTGTGTGGGAATCTCAATCCCAATAGCCTGTAAATGTAACTGCAGCATGGTCACACTCCCAAAAAGATAAGCACCCATGAGCACTCGCCAGGGGCGCCAGGTTGCAAACACAGTAAGCGCCAGCGCAATCCAACCTCTGCCGGCCACCATGCCCTCGACCCAAAGCGGTGCATAAATCACTGACAAATAGGCGCCAGCAAGGCCGCAAAAAGCTCCCCCGATCACAAGCGATAACCAACGAATCCGCTGAACGGGATAGCCCAAGGCATGGGCAGAGGCCGGTGATTCTCCGATACCGCGCAGCAGGCGACCTGTTTT
>JALQWJ010000197.1 GCA_023258775.1 Burkholderiaceae bacterium
GCTTTTGTACAAGGCTTATTGCCGCTACAGGCTAAAACACAAGTGCTCGCAGTCCCTTTTAACGCGGTTCGTGATCAGGCGGGCCGTCAGGCAGTATGGCTGGTGAAAGAAGGCAAACTGCAAGAGCAACTCGTGCGTACAGGGATTCGCGACGACCGCGCCATGGCGCCAAACGGCGCCCTTGGTATGGTCCAAATCCTCGAAGGTTTAAATGAAGGCGATACGGTGATCGCAACCGCCCTCGGGAGCAGCTCAACCGGATCGGCCGCTATGAAAAACGGCGTGTCGGTGCAGTTGCTCCAACCCTAGCAGCTCAAGCAGCCTATGTGGTTTACCCGCGTTTCAATACAACATCCTGTTTTTGCCACCATGGTAATGCTTGCCTTTGTGGTGGTGGGACTTTTTTCCTACCAACGCTTAGCGGTTGAACAATTCCCTGATATTAATTTCCCGGTGGTCTTGGTTCAAACCGAATTCGGGGGCGCAGCGCCCGAAGTGATTGAAACGGAAATAACACGCAAGCTCGAAGAAGCTGTCAACACCATTAGCGGTATCAAGGAAATTTCATCACGGTCTTATGAAGGTTTGTCCCTGGTCATCATACGATTTGATTTAAATATCGATCCAGTTCAAGCTGCGCAGGAAGTTAGAGAAAAAATAGCGCTTGTTAAACCAGCCTTTCGTGCGGGTGTTAAAGAACCATTGATCACTCGTTTCGACCCCGATGAAAATCCAGTTGTCTCACTCGCCTTAAAGAGCGAAAAAATTCCTGCTCGTGAACTGACGACGCTCGCTGATCAATTGATCAAGCGGCGCCTGCAAAATGTTCGGGGCGTCGGCCGCGTTACCGTGGTTGGCGGTGTGCGACGCGAAATCGCGATCGAACTCGACCCCATTCGTATGGAAGCCTTGCGGATTTCGGTTGATCAGGTCATGAACACGCTTCGACTTGAAAACCAGGATCTGCCCGCAGGACCGATTCAATCGGGCGATCGAGATCGGGTTGTTCAGATCACAGGGCGGATCATCGCGCCGCAAGACTTTGAGCGGCTGATTGTGGGACGCCGCCAGGGCCAACCCGTGTTTTTATCTCAGATCGCTCGGGTTGTTGATGGCGAGCAAGAAGTCGACAGCATGGCCTTGGTAAATGGCGAGCGAGCCATCGCACTTGATGTGGTCAAAGCACAGGGCGAAAACACCATCGCAGTGGTCGATGCAGTTATTAAAAGCGCGCAAGAACTCAAACAGCAATTGCCGCAAGGCGTGGATATTGTGGTGGTTCGAGACGCCTCACGTGCAATCCGCAATTCAGTCGCTAGCGTGCAACGCAATATTGTTGAGGGCGCCGCGCTAACAGTATTAATTGTGTTCTTGTTTCTATCATCATGGCGTTCAACGGTAATTACTGGTTTGACCTTGCCGATTTCGTTGATCGGCACCTTTTCGGTCATGTATTTGCTTGGCTTTTCGATCAATCTGGTCACCTTGCTTGCCCTGGCGATTTGTGTTGGCTTATTGATCGACGATGCGATTGTCGTGCGAGAGAATATTGTTCGACATCAGGCCATGGGCAAAACGCATCGGCTAGCGGCCTTTGAAGGCACGCAGGAGATTGGACTGGCAGTCGCAGCAACCACCTTCTCAATTGCGGCTGTTTTTTTTCCAATTGGTTTCATGGAAGGCATCATTGGACGATTCTTTAAACAATTCGGCCTGACGGTTGCTTTTGCGGTCTTGCTGTCGATGCTGGTTTCTTTCACGCTTGATCCAATGCTCTCGTCGGTATGGAAAGACCCTGATGCCCATGGACCGCGTGGCAAAGGTCCGCTTTCATGGTTGTTGAGAAAATTTCAAGCCGTGATGGCCTGGCTCGAATCGCTGTATGTTGATTTATTGCGATGGGGTTTAAAGCATCGGGCTAAGACGATGCTGATCGCGCTCATTGCCTTTTTTGGAGCTTTTCCGATGCTGCGTTTTGTGGGTACAGAATTTGTACCAGTCGCAGACAATAATGAGGTTTATATTCGTTTTTATACACCCGAAGGTTCCTCGCTCGCCTTAACGCAACAAAAGTCAAATCTGATCGAATCAGCACTTAGACAGTTACCTGGCGTCACCGATTCATACACGACCATTAACAGTGGCTTGGCGCAGGGTAAAAACTACGCCACGATCGTTTTACGTCTAGTGCCTCGTGCAGAACGGCCAATGTCAGTCGATCAAATGCGTGCCCCGGTACGTGCGATCATGGGTCGAGTGCCAGGGGTTACGGTGACCGATGTAGGCGGTGGTGATGCGGTGGGCGCAGGAAAGCCAATTCAGGTGAGCTTGCAGGGACCGGACAGTCGCGAGTTAAATCGGATTATTAGCGAAGTTTTACCAAGTATTCAAAAAATTCCGGGTATTGTTGATGTTGATACATCGTCTAAGCCCGGCAAACCTTCGATCGATGTAGCTTTACAGCGCATCGAAGCTGCCGATCAGGGGGTAGGCCTGGCACAAATTGCGTCAAATTTACGCACACTGCTTGCAGGGGATGTTGCAACCACCTGGCGAGGGCCAGACGATGAAAACTACGAGGTCCGAGTAAGGTTAGCCCAAGGTTTTCGTAATAATTTAAACGATCTTGGTCGCATACCGATTACAACAGGACTTTTTGAGACCGATGGAAGCCCTCGAACAGTGAGCCTACGAAACATCGCTAACTTGAGCGAATCGAGTGCTCCAACCCAAATCAATCGCAAAGACCTAGTGCGTGAAGTGGCGATTACCGCGGGGGCTGATGGAGTTCCTCCAGGTACAGTCGGACTTGCAGTTCAAGAGGCCTTAAAGCAGGTGGTTTTACCTCCAGGCTATCGGTTTGTGACTGGTGGTTCGACCAAAGATATGGTGGAAAGTGCAGGCTACGCAGCCCAAGCCTTAATGCTCGCAGTTATTTTTATTTATATGATTTTAGCCTCGCAGTTTGGCAGCTTTATCCAGCCCGTCGCGATCATGATGTCGCTTCCCTTATCGCTCATTGGCGTGGTATTGGCACTGCTCTACTTCGGGTCGACACTCAACATGTTTTCGATGATCGGTTTTATTATGTTGATGGGTTTGGTAACGAAAAACGCAATTTTGCTGATCGATTTTGCCAACCAAGCTCGAGCACAAGGCATGGAACGGGGAGCAGCGCTGCTGCGTGCGGCTGAAATCCGACTACGCCCAATCTTAATGACCACGCTTGCCATGATTTTTGGTATGGCGCCACTTGCCTTTGGTCTTGGCGCAGGATCAGAACAGCGCGCACCAATGGGGCAAGCCGTCATCGGTGGCTTAATTGCCTCAACCATCCTCACGCTATTGGTCGTGCCTGTGCTTTATGCGCTGCTTGATGATCTCAAGCAAAAGCTTGCAGGGCCCAAAGGCTCGGAAGTTGTTGACAAGGGCCTACAATAAGCAGGTGTGAGATTCAAGGGAGCTTTGAAACATCATGGATTTTGAACGCGCACGATTTAATATGATCGAACAGCAGATTCGCCCCTGGCGGGTGCTCGATCCGGCGGTTTTAGAAAGTCACCTACAACTTCGTCGAGAAGACTTTGTGCCCGCGTCAATGCGGCAACTCGCCTTCAGCGATGT
>JALQWJ010000198.1 GCA_023258775.1 Burkholderiaceae bacterium
CACCCCAAGCACTTTTGGATACATCGCCCTTAAGAAGGCTTTTGAGTCGAGAACTTGACTTGAGCCTGATTGACAGGCAGCTCGAACGCGGGCACTTGCATGCAGTTGCGGTCACCGCCTCAAGCTATAGCAGCGGTGAGCACCTCACTTTTTATAGCGCCCAACAAGCGCTTGAACCCTGGCAACGCGCCAAACGCAAAGCAATTCGCAGTCTGCTCACCATTGAGCACCTGCTCGCATCAAGTGCAATCCCGGTTTTATTTCCGCCAGTTGCGCTTCCAATTGAAGGTCAGACACAGTGGTTTGGCGATGGGGCGATGCGACAGGTTGCGCCGATCAGCCCTGCCATACACCTTGGCGCCAGTGCTGTGCTTGCCATCGGCACGCGTTCAAGCCGGCAGGAAGCTGCGGCTAAGGATCTCGCGCCAGCGAGGAAACCGTCGCTTGCGCAAATCGGAGGCCATGCGCTGGCTGGCCTTTTTCTTGACAGCCTTTCATCCGACGCTGAGCAACTAGCCCGTACCAACGAAGTCATTGGCCTGCTTGATGCGCATGCCAAAGCGCAAAGCGGTCTGCGCGAAGTCGAATTACTGCAAATCAATCCCAGTCAGGCTTTGGAACCAATCGCCTTAAACTATCGACTCCATCTACCCTGGATGTTGCGCAAACTCTTTGGTCGGGTAGGCGCCACTGAGGCACGTGGCGCAATACTGCTAAGTTACTTGCTGTTTGAGCAAGGCTTCACAAACGCCCTTATCGACCTTGGTCGGCAGGATGCCCACGCGATGATGGATACTATTCTCGCCTTCATTGACCGTCACCATTGATACAGTGTCAGCATGGTTAAAAAGTTATTTATCAAGACCTTTGGTTGCCAGATGAACGAATACGACTCGGCGAAAATGGCCGACGTACTTGCTGCTCATGAAGCTACCGAGTTAGTCCAAACGCCTCAGGAAGCTGACATCGTGTTGTTCAACACCTGTTCGGTCCGCGAAAAGGCGCAGGAGAAGGTATTTTCAGATTTAGGGCGTGTAAGAGCGATGAAGCAACAACGTCCCAACCTGATTATTGGCGTGGGTGGTTGCGTGGCCAGCCAGGAGGGCGAGTCGATCATCAAACGCGCGCCTTATGTCGATGTGGTGTTTGGGCCACAAACGCTTCACCGACTGCCGCAGTTGATCGAGCAGCGGC
This sequence comes from Burkholderiaceae bacterium, assembly GCA_023258775.1. Taxonomy (GTDB): domain Bacteria; phylum Pseudomonadota; class Gammaproteobacteria; order Burkholderiales; family Burkholderiaceae_E; genus UBA3064. Next base: position 1,195 of record JALQWJ010000198.1, read on the forward strand.
GGAAAAGTGGCAAGGCTCAGGTCGACATCCGTTTCCCAGAAATCGAGAAGTTTGATCATTTGCCGCCAGCGCGGGTCGAAGGCGTTACCGCTTTTGTATCGATCATGGAAGGGTGTAGCAAGTACTGTAGCTTTTGCGTCGTTCCCTACACGCGAGGCGAAGAAGTCTCACGCCCTTTAGAGGATGTCCTGACCGAAATTGCTGAGTTGGCAGGCCAGGGCGTTCGCGAGGTCACGCTGCTCGGTCAAAACGTCAACGCCTGGGCCGGCGCGGTGCCCGCTGACTGGATCGAGCCAGGGGAACCAGCGGACTTCAGCCTTTTGTTGGAGATGGTTGCACAAATTCCGGGGATTTTGCGCATCCGCTACACAACCTCCCACCCCAGGGAATTCACCCAACGCCTGATCGAAGCACATGCCAACATGCCGCAATTAGCAGCCCATGTGCATTTACCGGTACAGGCAGGCTCAGATCGTGTGCTTGCCGCAATGAAACGAGGTTATACCTCTCTTGAATTTAAATCGATCATTCGGCGCCTTCGCAAAGCCTGTCCGCAGATCACAGTAAGTTCGGACTTTATTGTGGGCTTTCCTGGCGAGACCGAAGAGGACTTTCAAGCCACGATGGATCTCGTTCGTGATCTTCAAATTGATCAGTCTTTTTCCTTCGTTTACAGCGCCCGTCCCGGGACACCCGCCGCTGACCTCGAGGATCCGATAAGCAAGCAAACCAAGCTCGCCTGGCTTGCACGGTTGCAAGATTTGCTCAATGCCCAGGGGCAAGCTCATTCACAAGCGATGGTTGCCAGCGTGCAAACGGTGCTGGTCGAAGGCCCCTCCAAGCGTAATCCGGAAGAGCTTTGTGGGCGGACTGCGAATCACCGTATTGTTAATTTTTCAGGTGATCATGCACTGATTGGTTCAATGGTCGCCATGCGAATTACCGAAGCCTTCCCACACTCCTTGCGGGGCGAAATCGTGGAAACCAGAGTCCTGGCATGACTCAGATCAAATCTGCGGCAAAACGCTGGAAACCTGAGCACACCGACAATCGGCGGCTCGCCAATCTGTGCGGGGCGCTTGACGCAAACCTAAGGCATATCGAGTCAAGCCTTGATGTCAGTATTCGCCGACAGCAAGCTGTTTTCGTCGTTAAAGGCTTTAGCCAGGATGCTGATATGGCTATCGTAGCGCTCCAATTTTTTTATGCACGCGCAACCCGGGCACTTGAAGAAGACGATATCGCCCTGGGTTTAATCAGCTTACGCGAACAGCCCCCAAATGGTTCAACAACACAGCCCGGTCGTTTAGCAAGTCAGGATGCCCTTGCAGCCAACAACGACAAAGCCCTCGCTGCGAAGACCCATGGTGGGCATGCCGCTGCCACCAATCCCAATTTGCTACCAGCACATGGTGAAATCCGCTTGCACACAAAACGCAGCGACCTGCAGCCTCGAACGCCCAATCAGCTACTTTATGTGCAACATATTTTGAGCCATGACTTAAGTTTTGGTATCGGACCAGCAGGCACAGGGAAAACTTATTTAGCGGTTGCGTGTGCGGTTGATGCCTTAGAGCGTGAACAAGTCAAGCGCATTATCCTCACACGGCCTGCTGTTGAAGCCGGCGAGAGGCTCGGTTTTCTACCTGGCGATCTGGCACAAAAAGTAGATCCTTATTTAAGACCGCTTTACGATGCGCTCTATGACTTGATGGGTTTTGAGCGTGTGAATCGAGCCATGGAAAGGCAGAGTATTGAGATTGCGCCGCTAGCTTATATGCGCGGACGCACACTCAACCATGCCTTTATTATTCTTGATGAGGCGCAAAATACAACCGCTGAACAAATGAAAATGTTCTTGACCCGTTTGGGCTTTGGCTCGCGAGCAGTTGTAACAGGCGATCCCACACAAATTGATCTACCCAAAGGAACAACAAGCGGCTTGATCAACGCAAGACGCATTCTCGATCAGGTTAAAGGTATTGCCTTTACCGAGTTCGATAGCTCCGACGTTGTTCGCCATCCTTTGGTGGGGCGTATCGTTGATGCCTATGAACGCCAGGCCCGACTTGAGCACTAAACAAGAAAAGCTTGGACACTGAAATCAGCTTGCAACGCGGCCAGGGTATTGTGCGCTGGCCAGTTTCTACTTCACGCCTTCGCCGCTGGGTGAAACTTGCGCTTGAAGGGGAAGTCGCACATTTAAACCTGCGCTTGGTCGGCGCTGAAGAAGGCAGACAACTCAATGCGCAATGGCGGCATGCGGATAAGCCCACCAATGTGCTGACTTTTGCCTACACGCAGCAAGCCCCCTGGGAGGCCGATCTTATTTTTTGCCTTCCAGTTATCGAAACTGAATCCGAG
>JALQWJ010000199.1 GCA_023258775.1 Burkholderiaceae bacterium
GACACTGTGGGTTGTGCTCGTGCCCCGATCGTTAAGGGGAAAAACACTGCCAGCTTGGCTGCAGGCATGGCTTGCCTGGCTGTTTTTGCTAGCAGCATGGATGGCCTTGCTTGAATTACATCGAATCGATTTGCTGCTGCTCTTTTCCGGTCTTGCCCTGGTATGGATCGCTGATATTGCTGCCTACTTCGCCGGGAGGCGTTTTGGCAAACGAAAGCTTGCGCCGACCATCAGTCCTGGCAAGACCCAAGAGGGGGCAATCGGGGCCTGTCTGGCTGTTGGATTGATTGGTGTGGCGAGCATTTGGTTAAGTGTTGAGCCATGGGCTCAGTCGCTGTCGCGTCGGTGGTTTGACCTGCTGGTACCGATGATGAATGAAACAATGGCGCTATTAACCGTGCTGGGCCTCTTGTTAGTCCTTGTGATTCTTAGCATCATCGGGGATCTATATGAGTCTCAACTTAAGCGGCTTGCAGGCGTGAAAGACAGCTCAAACTTGCTACCAGGTCACGGCGGTATTTTGGATCGAATCGACGCTCTTATACCAACGCTGCCAGCGATTGTCGTCATCGACCGCTGGCTGCATTGGCTTGTCGCTGGAATCGCTGCATGAAGTCGATTGCATTACTTGGTGGAACAGGTTCGATCGGTGACAGTACGCTTGATGTTATTGCCCAACATCCGGAGCGCTTCCGTTTAAGGTCGATTTCGGGTTACCGCAACATTGCCAAGCTGATTGAGATTTGCAAACGTTTCCGACCTGACCGTGTTGTGGTGGCAAATGAGCAATCAGCCAAGCTTATTCGCGACGCATTAGCCGGGGCAGATTTTACTGGCATAAATTGCGGAGAACGTGCTGAGATTTTGTGGGGTGCTGATGGTTTGGATGCGATCGCAGCTGATGCTGTAGTCGATGTTGTTGTTGCCGCAATCGTTGGCGCGGCCGGACTTTCATCCGCACTTGCAGCGGCGCGCGCAGGAAAAATCATTGCCCTTGCCAACAAGGAAGCACTCGTCATGAGTGGATCGCTTTTGAGCGAACTGTGTTTGCGCCATGGGGCGAGACTGTTGCCCATCGATAGTGAGCACAATGCCGTATTTCAGTGTCTGCCATTTGCCGCAACTGCCCGGCAGGGACAAGAAGGTCTTGCAAGTCTCGCATCAAGTGATCGCTTCGGTGTTGAATCGATTACGTTGACCGCTTCCGGCGGCCCATTCCGCACCTGGACCTACGAACAAATGAAGAAGGCAACTGTGCGAGAGGCGGTCAAGCATCCGAATTGGAGCATGGGACAAAAGATCTCTGTTGATTCTGCAAGCTTGATGAATAAGGGGCTTGAACTTATTGAAGCACAAAGACTTTTCAATGTAAGCCCCGATAAGCTCCAGGTGTTGATCCATCCTCAAAGCATTGTGCACGCTTTGGTGCAATACCGCGACGGCTCAGTCATTGCGCAACTTGGTGCGCCCGATATGCGAACACCGATTGCGCAAGTTCTTGGTTGGATCGATGGTCCAGCACATCGAATTGGCAGTGGTGTGCAAGCGCTCGACTTGAGCCGAATTGCTCGCCTAGACTTTGAATTGCCCGATCTTGAGCGTTTTCCCGCACTTGGCCTCGCTATCGATGCGATGCGGACCGGGGGTAATGCGCCTTGTGTACTCAATGCTGCCAACGAAGTTGCTGTAGCAGGATTTTTGGCAAATCGATGCCGATTCACCGATATTGCCGCATGTGTGGCAGTGGTACTCCATAAGATGGCAAACTCGGCGGCGCCTGACTCGCTTGAAGCAGTTCTTCAAACCGATGCTCAAGCAAGGAGTCTGGCTGATGAGGCCATGGCAAGTCTTCGTTCGAGGTATGCATGACCATTGTTTATTTCCTGCTTGCGATCACGTTATTGGTTTTTGTGCATGAGTTGGGACACTTTCTCGCGGCACGTTTCTGCGGCGTCCGAGTTTTGAGCTTTTCCATCGGGTTTGGGCCCGCGATTGCGAGCATTCAGTGGCGGGGAACCGAGTATCGACTGGCGATGATCCCACTTGGAGGCTATGTGAAAATGCTCGGTGAAAGTTCCGAGCAACATCCTAACTTAGCTGAATCCTTTGCGGCGCAGTCGCCGTGGCGACGTGCTTGGATTTCCTTAGCTGGCCCACTTGCCAATTTGTTGCTTGCCTGGTTTTTGTTTGCTGCTTTGGTCTGGCAGCAGCCAGAACAACTCTCATCACTGATCGATGCGCCGGAGCCATCAACTTGGGCGGCGAGTCGAGGCCTTGAAGCTGGTGATCGCGTTGTCGGGGTCGGTGAGGAGAAAATCAAAACCTGGCGCGACCTCGAGTTGGCGCTACGAAGCACAGGCAATGAGCCGATTGAGCTTCAATTTGAAAAGCAAGGGATCGTCGAGCTCAAGCCCAACGAGGGTCTTGGCATGACCTCAACTGGAAGCGCACCTGACTTGTTAAACCCACGTGCTCTGGGCTTACGGCCAATGGTTATTGAGCTTTCAATTGGGCAGGTGCTTCCGCAAAGCCCCGCAGAAAGTGCTGGCCTACGTGCGGGCGACCGCCTGATTCGGGTTGATGATCAGCCTGTTCGCGACGCGAAAGTCTTGATCGACTCAATTCGCCAATCTGCTGGCCATCCGATGCGCTTTGACGTTGAGCGCGAGGGTGAGCGTATGCAAATCCAAGTCACCCCGGTTGTCGAGTCACTAACGCAAGGTGCTGCATCCAAGGAAGCCAACACGAAAGCAAGCCAGGGAGCGGCGAAGATCGGGGCAAGTTTGAGTCCAGGTTTTGACATGGTGCAAATGCCTAGAGATTGGTACAACCTGGTCGCATCTGCCAGCATCCAGACTTGGCATGTGACCGCACTGACCGTCTCAAGTCTCTGGCGGATGTTGACGGGTGAGCTTTCTTGGCGCCAGCTCGGTGGTCCAGTGAGTATTGCCGATCAAGCTGGTCAAAGCGCACAACGGGGTGCGAATGCCTATCTTGGTTTTCTCGCGGTGCTCAGCATCGGGCTTTTCGTGCTCAATATGATTCCACTGCCCATGCTTGACGGTGGGCATTTGGTATATTGCGCCATTGAGATCTTTCGCGGGCGCGCCTTGTCCGAGGCGATTCGAATGCGCTTGCAACAACTTGGTCTTACGGCCATTCTGGCGCTCACCATGATTGCCCTATGGAATGATTTTTCGCGTTTCTTCTAAATCAATAATTTGACCTCAAGTGAAGACTCCCAACGCCGATTGGCGCAAGCAGCATAAGCTGCGGTACATCCATATGACAACCAGCACGCTTCGAAATTTTCTGAGTTTTGTTTTTTTTGGATTTGGGCTGGCGGGCGCTTCAGAGGCCTTTGAACCATTTAAGGTTACAGATATCCGGATTGAGGGCATTCAGCGAACTGATCCGGGAACCGTTTTTAGTTATCTGCCCGTACGTATTGGAGATAGCTTCCAAGAGGCACAAGCGGTGAGCGCGATACGCGCGCTTTTCGCAACGGGGTTTTATAAGGATGTCCGACTCGAACGTGAT